>JAITLJ010000213.1 GCA_031277925.1 Prevotellaceae bacterium
CCAACGGCAGGCTTGCAGTCGTTATTCATGCGCCTGCCATTGTCAGCGCAATAGAAAGTTCAATAGACAGAATCAGAAATCATGGAGTCATTATCTCCGATAAATACGAGCTGGATATCGACAGCAAAAAAGACGATATACATTTGATATTTTCGCTTTGCGGCGGCACAGGCAGCGGCACATTTATCGACATTGCCTATATCATCAAAAATGTAGCAGGAAGAGATTCAATAAATTTAGTGGGCTATGCCGTTCTTCCCGATGTATTTACAACAATGGTGCGCACAGGCGTAGCCATGTCGAAAGTAAAATCGAACGCTCTTGGCGCAATAAAAGACCTTGACTATTTAATGCATCTTGACCCATCAAGCAGCGAAATAGAATTGAAATATTCGGGTAAAATAATAAAAACAAACGATATGCCTTTTTCGGCAGTTAATTTTATAGACAATAAAAACGAATCGAATATTACCTACGAACATGTCCATCAGTTGTCGGAAATGATTGCTCTTACGCTTTTCACCTCGTCGGGGAAGATTGCCGATAAAGTTTCGAGCGTTAACGATAATGTAGAAAAAGTTATATCGGAAGGCACTCTCGATGTAGAAAACAAACGCGCCTGGGTATCGGCAATCGGCGCCTGCGAAATTGTTTTTAAAGGCTACGAACTTGCCAATATGTATGCACGCAAAGCGGCAGTGCGTATTATCGACAGAATGTTTGACTCATCGTGCAACGATGCAAATAGCATAGCCAACAACTGGATAGACAGCCCCGAAATTAATATTCGCGAAAATAACGGTCCGGAAAATGATAATTTGATAAATCAAATTTGTGATAAAGAGCCGAAATTTACGATAGGAGATGTCGGCACCGATCAACCGTTGGCAGATATACGGACATATTACAGTCAGGTTATACCAACCGAAACGGAATTAAATAAAACCATAGACAGAATAAGCAAAAACGTAACCGCAGGACTGCACGATTTGGTAATAAAACAGATAAACAAGGAAGAATGCAGCGTTGCCGTTACCCTGCTGACGCTTGAAGATATTTTGAGACAGATAGAAGTGTTTGCTGGAGAAATGACAGCCGAAGCCGAAGATCTTAGAAATCTGCTTCCCGTTTTGGAAAACGATGTAAAAGTAGGTATCGAAAACTTGCAGTACTGGACAAAGAAAAGCTGGCTTGTGCCGGGCAGAAGCAGACATATCGATGACGAAAACAAAAATATTGCCGATGCCGTTTATAAGGTTGCCCTCAGTCAAATTGAAATCAGACGCAGAGATTCAGCCAACAAAATATTTACGGCGCTGAAAAATACAATAGGCGATGAACACGAAAAAATAAACAATATCAAAAAAACCTTGCAAAACGTAAGGCAAGAACTGTCAAACGAAGTTATTAACATACAAAACGATGTTGAAAAACGCTCAGCCGTATTCGAAATCGACCTGTCGAAAGGAATAGATACGCCGATTAATAATCAATCAATCATTATCAAAGAATTTATTGATTCTCTGCCAACCAAAAATCTGTACGATTTGGACAACTCTCAAACAACGCTTGAAGCGCTGCTGAATTATACAAAAACATTGCCTGATGCTAAAAAATGGAAAGAAAAAACCATAGACAGCGTTTTGGAAAACTATACGGAAGAAGAGTTCAAGGATTTAATACGTATCGCCACCGAAAAAGCCAAACCGCTGCTTAAAATTAACGGGAAAGGTTATACCGTTGCCAATGGCAAAGTGCTTGAACAGGCTATCAATAAATATTATTATGTAGGACTTCCGGATGTTGGCTCAAGCCGTTTTACCAAAGACAATGCTTTTAAAAAACTGCAGCCTGCCGATATGGATGTAAACTTTATAACAACAGGCAGAAACGACAGAATCATACTTTACAGGCAGGAAGGCGTTGTTCCGGCATTTGCCATAAATCCGCTTGAATCATATCATTACGAATATGACAACTGCACCACCTTTTCGGGTTTCGATGCCAATCTGTATGAAAAAATGATGGAAGAAGAGTTTAATTTATTGCCCAAAGCCAAATCCGATGACGATATAGAATACTGGGTAAAAGGATTTATATTCGGATTTATCAAATATGCAGAGAAAAAATACTGGTATCAGGATTGGAAAAACGGCAAGGCGTTGAAAGATTACTGGATTTCGACAGGCGAGGCTACAAGAGACAAGGCATACGAAAAATTCAAACGCAATATTTCGCCGCTTCGTAAACAGTACACCGATAAAATTGAAGAAAGAATCAATGCAGATGGTAAAGTAGCCACACAAAAACTTATAGAAAAGGTGCGCAACAATTATTTTGATGAATTTGCACAATGCGAAGTAAACAAAGATACTATTCAAAAGAGAGGATACGAAAAAATTGCCGCACTGATAGAAGAAGAATTGCAGTATGTTGAAAGTAAATTGACAGCCTCATTATAATCCGATAATTATGCGCCATTCCGTACATATAATGTTTGGACATGATTTTGCCCAAACCATACAGGAGTTGAAAAAGTATGTAATAAAATACGGAGAACAGGCATTTTCTCCATATTTTAATGCAATCCACTGGGAACAAGATGCCAATGGCGATATTTCGCTGTCGAAAGTTGAATTGAAAACCGAGCAGCCTGATGAATTTATTGCCGGGCTTAACGACTTGTACAGTGCTGAATTAAAGGAAGAAGTATTTCCTGTTGCCAACGTAAAAGACACTGTAATCGACTATTTCCACCGGTTGCATTCAAGTACAGTAATAGCAGGCAATGTTGGCGATTATCTCGAACTGCACTTTTGTCTTTACATACCTCTTTATGAACCCGAACTGTGGAAACAGGCGGAAATGCTGACCAACTGGCTAAAGTCGCTAAAATTACCTTTACATATTGACTTGGCCGGCTTTGCAGCCGATTTGGCAAATGTAATTTGCCCCGATGACGAAAACAACGCTCAAAAACGGTTAGAAAGAGAAAAGCAGGCAAAAGAAGTAATACGCGCAATTGTAAAATATCGCAAAGAAAATCAGGGAAATATTTACCATTTTCTTGTAATGCAAAATATGCAGACAGGAGGTATATCACTTGATTTGAGTTCCGAATCTTTTGTCAGAGTAATTGGCGAATTTGCAATGATATGCGTCGAAAACTATCAATCCATATTTGGCATAATGCCACCCGAAAGCGACTTGCAGTCGTTCGGGCTGTCGGTTTTGCAGTTCGACAAATATTATTTTATAGAATATCTTTTGCATAAAGCATACCTGTTTTCGATGGAGCGCGAAGGCGTTCACGAAGAAGAAGTAGATATAAATATGGCTTTCAATAAATCGAAAACCGTTTTGCAAGACCGCATACATTTACTGTCGGAATTTTTCAAAAAAGAAGTATTGCCCCGCCTTGACAGAAAACAGGATGAAGCGCATATAGTAGAAGAACTGGCGCCGCTGTTAAGCGCCAAACTCAACGAAATTGAAACCGACTGCGATGAGTTTATAAATGACAAATCCATGTCTATTTCTGCCAAACGCGCTATTTTGACTGCAATTTTAGGACACGACGACGAGCTTTTCGTAAATACCATTTTCGATGATAATACGCCAATACTCGATGATCTTGATACCGAAGCGATGAACGTATTTATTGCAGCAAATAACGCACTGCTGATTCCTTCAAAAGAAAACGAGGAATATATTGATGAAATGTCGAATCAGGCAATATTGTCGAAAGATAAAAAGCCTGTTGTTTATCCGTTAAGCGAAATGAAAAAACTTCACAACGAAATGCAAAAACGGGTTGGCTATATCAGAGAACTGGAGAAACAACTTGAAAGGCTTGAAACGCAAATCGGCAATATTTCAGAATCAAAAAAATGCTTGATTGAAGACGGCTTCTTCGTGATTGGCGACAATAAATATCGTCTTTTGCCACCTGTTATCGAAGAACCTTTGACCGAAACTTATATAGCGCACACAACAAATATACAAAGTGTTGATTTGCGTAATTATTTCAATAATATCAAAAATCAGGGACAGCAGGGATCATGTCTGGCATTTGCGCTTACTTCGATATACGAATACATTTTGAAAAACAATAATGTAAACGAAATAGATTTAAGCGAGGCATTTTTATATTACAACTCAAGGAAAAAAGTCGGTGAGGAAAATGAAGATAATGGCAGCAGACTGCTATACGCTATAGATTCTTTGGCAGAATATGGTATTTGTTTAGAAAGGATGTGTCAGTACAACGAAAATATATTCAATCTCAAACCCGACGAAGACGCTTATGAAGACGCTTTGCAAAGGCGAGTAAAAAAAGCGTTGAACATAAACGGAAATATAGATGATATAAAATCTGCATTATCAGATGGCTATCCTGTCGCCGTTTCTCTCGGCATCTATCCTTCGTTTGGCGGCAACGGTTTGGGATTTGTATCATTACCTTCCGAAGAAGAAATTGCAAAAGCCGATTCAACTTCCAATTATCGCCATGCGATGGTTATTACGGGCTATGATGATGATAAAAAATTCTTTGTAGTTCGCAATTCGTGGGGAACAGATTTTGGCGACAACGGCTATTGCTATATTCCTTATTCATACATAACACACGAAAAACTGTTTCACTGGGCGTGTATTATAAGCGAAGTTGATGTATATACGGCTGCTGTACGGAAAACAAAATCGATGCTTAAATTTGATGAAACCGACACTAATATCCGTATTGCCATCAGAAAAAACTTGATAAGCGAAGAAAAACATTTGCTGAAAACCAATGAAAATGATTACAAATTATTGCGGCTTGATTATGAGATATTAAAACAGTCGCTTAAAAATCCGAATAATCAATCGAAATTGCGACAGGCGACAAAAAAACGCATAGCCAGAGAAATCGAAACGCTGGAAGAAAAGCGCGAAAAGGTAAAATTAGAAAAATATAGACAGTTAGACGAATTTGACAAACGTACACGAAAAACAGGCATCAAACTGTCGCTGATAGCCGTATCTGTTGTTGTTTTCGTTTTTCTTATGGCAAATGCGGTTGGTTCCGTAGTGCAAAAACAAGCTCACGATCGAGCCGAAAAAGAAGCGAATGAATTTGTACAAAATTATGTAGATTCCGTGCGCCAAAGCGTAGCCGATTATTATGCGTCGGATACTGCCGGCAATCGAATTGCAAATACCGCAATTCCTGTTTTTGATGAAGAAGAGATTAAAGCAGTTGCAAGTGAACTCGCACAGAAAATTGAAGACCTGTATCTGAAAGAACATCGAGAAAAAATTTTCAAATATAAACTGTATGCCTGTTTAACTGCTGTTGTACTCGTCAGTTTCTTATTCATTTATTTTCCATACAGAAAGCAAAAACGCAAAATACTGGAACAGGAATTTGACGATGAGATGGAAAATATTGCAGTGAGAAAAGCAAACAAAGAACAGGAACTTGCACATACAAGTTTAAAAATGCACCTGTCCGGACATTTATTGACAAAATTGTTTGAACTGCAATCGACAATTACCGCCAAACATGATGCCGCATCTTCTTTTCTGTCGAATCTTAAAACATGGTATTCGGAAGAAAGCAAAACAATACAATTATTAAATGCCAACACACAGTTGCCTTTTATTCCTTTATTGAATAATAGAACGCTGGACATATTTTTTGATAACAACAAACAAAATATTACCGAACAAATTTCTTTATGCGCAAATATTGTCGGATTTTCGGAACATATCGAAAATAAAACAATTAATAGGGAAGACCTTATACAATACAAAAACAATATTAAAACACAGTGTGTTGAAAAATTGAAAAATCTGATAACAGGATTTAATCTCTATTCGGCATTGCGCCATCCTGCCAAATTCTATTATTTGGATGTAAATCAAAGTTTTATGTCGGACATATTACCCAAATTAGACGAAAAATCAAATATATTCCTGTTCGATAACGGTGCACAAGTAATAAATCCTTCAAAATTCATTTTTATAAATACATTAACCGATGATGATACGTGGAAATGGAAACAATTCTTTCCTGTATATTTTACGGTACAGCCAGATGCAAAACCACTTTTGTCGCCATACAAAGTAATGGTTTTTCAATTGGCAGATTTGTCTTTGCAACAAGTTACATAAATGAATACGATGGTAATAGACATAATCATTCCATTAATCGCCATATTAGGAGGTTCTGTTGGCGGCGGAATTACTGTATATAGTTGCTCCTTACGAATAAAAAAAGGACAAAGCTAAAACATTAAAAAATTCGGACAATTATTTCTTTCTGTTACTTTTGTCTTGACACAAAAGTAACAGAAAAGTCAAGAGCAGCCGACGCTATACGGTAACTCCGATTTAGGCTTGTGACCTGAGGGAACGCCGCCTGCTCTACGTTCTAATAATTTTTCTGCATGTTGATTATTAGAAAAGGACAG
>JAITLJ010000066.1 GCA_031277925.1 Prevotellaceae bacterium
TCTGTCGAATGATTTTTTTTGAGTTAATTCGTCGCTCCTTAAAAAGGGTCGAAACGGTTTATTATTAATAAATTATAGGTATAAATTATCGAATAAAAATACCGAGTTTTATACAGATACAGGCAGAAATTCGGCAAAATACGAACTTGTTTCTTTATCTTCTTTTTGTGTCAAGACAAATTAACAGAAAGAAATAATTGTCCGAATTTTTTAATGTTTTAGCTTTGTCCTTTTTTTATTCGTAAGGAGCAACTAAATATTAACGTGTTATCAACACTTTTGCCTTGCAAAGGTTTCATTGATAGAAAACTGTCTGAATTTTGATTTGTTTGATTAATGTGATTGTTGTTAGTAATGAACAACTGATTAGACAGTAACCAAATTTATATTAAAACAGTATTGCAGATGCAAGCGCAGGATGTTTTTTATCTTTTTCGGAAAGAATAATATCCTGTTCCGGAATTTTCCAGTCAATACCGACAGTTTCATCGTTCCAGATTACTGCGCCTTCGTTTTGCGGAGAATAATAATTATCGCATTTGTACTGAAATATAGTTTCGTTACTTAACACAACAAAGCCGTGAGCAAAACCGCGCGGAATAAATAACTGCAAATGATTTTCTTCGCTAAGTTCTACTGCTGCATATTTCCCGAATGTTGGTGAATTTTTTCTAATATCGACCGCAACATCCAAAACTTTGCCTTTGATAATGCGTACAAGTTTAGCTTGGGCAAAAGGCGGCAACTGATAATGCAAACCTCGTAAAACGCCATACGAAGATTTTGATTCATTGTCCTGTAAAAATACTGTTTTACAAACTTTTTGCTCAAATTCTTTTTGTACAAACGACTCAAAAAAATATCCGCGAGAATCAGACAGAATTTCTGGTTTTATAATTAAAACATCTGCAATGTTTGTTTTTATTATTTCCATTGTTTTGCATATTTTGTTTCATTTGCAATTTTCAACAAATACTGTCCGTATTGATTTTTAATCATTGGTTGTGCGGTTGCAATCAGTTTGTCTTTTGTAATCCAGCCATTATTATAGGCAATGCTTTCGAGACAGGCAATTTTCAATCCTTGCCGTTTTTCAAGAACTTCAACAAAAATGGATGCTTCGGCAAGCGAATCGTGCGTGCCTGTGTCTAACCATGCAAAACCGCGTCCCAGCAATTGCACTCTCAATTCCTGATTTTTCAGAAATTCCTGATTTACGGTTGTAATTTCCAGTTCGCCGCGTGCCGATGGTTTCACGTTTTTTGCAATTTCAACAACCTTGTTAGGATAAAAATATAATCCGACAACAGCATAATTTGATTTGGGGTTTTGCGGTTTTTCTTCAATGCTTATCACATTTTCGGTTTCATCAAATTCAACAACGCCATAACGTTCGGGATCGTCAACATAATATCCGAAAACCGTTGCTTTTGCTTCCTGTTCGGCTGTGCGTACAGATTCTTTCAACATTGCCGAAAAACCGGAACCTTGAAAAATATTATCGCCCAAAACAAGACAGGCCGAATCGTTGCCGATAAATTTTTCGCCAATAATAAATGCTTGCGCCAAACCGTCGGGCGAAGGCTGTTCGGCATATTCAAACACAAGTCCATAATCAGAACCGTCGCCAAGCAAGCGTTTGAATCCGGGCAAATCTTGTGGAGTGGATATTATTAATATTTCGCGTATTCCTGCCAGCATCAAAACCGAAATCGGATAATAAATCATCGGTTTGTCATACACTGGCAACATTTGTTTTGATACGCCTTTTGTTATCGGATATAAGCGCGTGCCCGAACCTCCCGCTAAAACAATTCCTTTCATATTTATATTTTGTTTAATTGATAAATAAATTGTATAAAGTGCAAAGATACATGAATTTTCAATTAGTCGTTCTTTACGAATAAGATTTTTCATAAAATAAACAGATAGAAAAACGACATAAATTATAGACAGTAAAAATTTATTTTCTGTTCCTTTTTTTAAGGCAAAAGAAGATAGGGATGACTGTTTTATGAAAAAAAGTATTAAATAGTCGCTCATTAATAAATACCGAAACGGCATCAAAATACTCTGAACTGTAAAGATATTTTATTGATATTCAATTTATATAAACTACAGTTTGATGGCGTTTGGGTGTAAATTATCGAATAAAAATACCGAGTTTTATATAGATACAGACAAAAATGCGGCAAAATTTGCATGTATGAATATTGTCTTTTTTATTCGCAAGAAACAACTGTTTAGCAAAAAAAGATTACCCTTATAAGAAAATCAAATAATTGTTGTAAACAGCAGCGGCAATCAATATTGTGAAAACTATAACTTCGGCAATAAATTCGCGTCTTACAAGTTGCGAAAATTTTGTAAGCAAATAAGATGCAGAAATACCGAACAGCATAATGCTGTACGATTTCATATCGTATGCAAAAGCAGTAACAATAGCAGATGTTATAAATAAAAAATAAAACAGATGATTAGTCATTCTTTGTATTGTTTTGGTATATTTACTCGCTTTGAACATGGTAAAGAAAGTTATAATAAAAACAAAACTCATAAAAATTGCAGTGAAAGTATCAAAACTAAACATTCTGAATGACAGGTTGTTAAAATTGTTTTCAATCGAATACAGCATTAAATTTATGTTGTGATATGCAAGTTGAAAAAAATAAAGCAAAAGTAGAAACGGCGCAAGCAATCCTAATATCATTGATATTATGCTTCGCCATGTTATTACGCTGAAAATCCAAATTCCTATTATCAAATTTATTACGTTTATAATAAAGGAAAATGAAAACAGAATGGAAATACCTGTAAAAAATGCAGCAATGAAAACCGAAGATTTTATTCTGTCGCTATGATATGTGCGAAAAAGATTATAAAATGCAAAAAGTTGAAAAAACAATGCGCATATATTGCCAACAATATTCTGTGCATCTGTAAAAACGCTTATAACAGCCAAAAACAATATTACTGCAAGATATTTTCTTTTGGGCAATATATCGTGCAGCGAAAGTATAATTATAAAGGCGTATGAACACATTAATAATAATAATATTTTTATAAATGCCGACAAATAAACGTTTTCGCCAACAAATAAACTGAAAATAGTATCAACAGGAATAACAGGTTGCATGGTATTGATTTCGGGGAAAACAATTATTTTTTGCCAAAATAAAACAATAATGCAAAACAAAATAAAAACGAGACGTTTTATGCTGCGATGTTGGAAAGTATCAAGAATCATTTTTTGTAATTCAATATGTCCTGTCCTATGTCTTTGCGAAAATACATGTTCTGAAAGTTGATTTTTGCGATACTTGTGTATGATTTTGCCAATGCGTTTTCAATTGTATTGCCAAGCGATGTTACTGCCAGAACCCTGCCGCCCGAAGTTTGCAGTTTATTATCACCAAGGGTTGTTCCTGCCTGAAAAACAATGCTTTCATTAATATTTTCAATTCCCGAAATTTCAAATCCTTTTTTGTACGAATCGGGATATCCGCCCGAAGCGCAAATCACTGTAACTGCTGACTGTTCAACTGTTTTGCACTGTTTACTGTCAAGGGTTTTCGTTGCAACTCCTTCAAACAAATCAAGCAAATCGGCATCAAGTCGAGGAAAAACGGCCTCGGTTTCAGGATCGCCCATTCGCACATTGTATTCAATCAGGTAAGGGTCGCCGCCATTATTCATTAATCCGAGAAAAATAAATCCCTGATAATTTATTTTTTCTGCGCGTAATCCTGCAATTGTTGGTTCAATAATTCGATTGCATATTTTTTGTCGGAATGTATCGTCAACAAAGCACACAGGCGATACTGCTCCCATTCCTCCTGTGTTTGCGCCTTTGTCGCCATCGCCTATTCGTTTGTAATCTTTAGCTTCGGGTAATAATTTGTATGAAATTCCATCGGTCAAAACAAAGATAGAAACTTCAATGCCGGTCAAAAATTCTTCGATAATGACTTTTTGGCTTGCCGCACCGAATTTTCCGTTAAGCATTTCATTAAGAGTTGCTTTTGCCGTGTCAATGTTTTCGCAAATCACAACGCCTTTGCCTGCTGCCAGTCCATCTGCTTTAAGAACGTAAGGCGCTATTAGCGTTTCAAGAAATTCAAAACCTTTATTAACATTTGCAAGCGTAAATGTTTTATACCTGGCTGTAGGAATATTGTATTTTTGCATAAATTCTTTTGCAAAATCCTTGCTGCCTTCGAGCATTGCACCTTTTTTCGATGCGCCTATTACGGCAATTTCTTTTAACTGTTCATCGTTTACAAAAAAGTCGTAAATACCATTTACTAACGGTTCTTCGGGACCAACTGCAAGCATGTTTATTTTTTCTTTAAGGCAAAAAAATTTGATTTTTTCAAAATCATTTATACCGATATTTACATTTTTCCCCAATAATGCCGTTCCCGGATTTCCCGGTGCAATATACAGATTTTTCAGTTTTTTACTTTGCGCAATTTTCCATGCAAAAGCATGTTCTCTGCCGCCTGAACCTAATAATAAAACATTCATTTCAAAAAAAATTAACTATAAAATATATTTGTTCCCGCAAAAATAATAATATTATTCAAAAGTTTGTATAAATATTTTCAACATATATAATTTGCACATCACAAATTATTTTTACCTTTGCAACTTCAAAAATATGATTTTTATATAACATAATTTAAAAATAAACAAAAATGGCTATTTTAGAGCAAATTAGAACAAAAGGACGCTGGCCGATTACAATTCTTATCGCAATAGCGCTTATTTCATTTTTTATAAATTTTGACGATATATTAAGATATCTCAACATAAAGGATACAATAGGCGCCAATGTTGGAGAAATCAACGGTAATGCAGTTTCATATCAGGATTATTCACGCCGAATGGAATATTATAGTCAGGTAGAGCAAATACTTTACCAAAATCAGCAAAACGAAGGCGCAACTGAAAGAATAAAAGAAAATGCATGGTTTTCGTTTATTAATCATGATGTTTTCGAAAAAGAATACGAAAAAATCGGTTTGGATGTTTCGGATGTTGAACTTTTAGATTTGGCAAAAGGCGCTAATCTTTCGACTATTGTCGTAAATCTTTTTGCCGACCCAAACACAGGACAGGTAAACTGGGACAATATTAATTTTTTCTGGGCAAATGAAGACGGCGATCCTCGAAGACAACTGTTGATAAATTATCTTGAAGATGAGATAATAAAAAACAGAAAGTATGAAAAATACAGCGTATTGATTAATAAATCGGACTATATAAACAGTTTGCAAATAAAAAGCGGAGTTGCCGACCGCTCTACCAATGTTGAATTTAATTACATAGTACAAAACTACAGCGCCGAACGCGACAGTTCGATTGTTGTAACAGACAAAGAAATAAAACAATATTACAACGAAAATAAAAATCGCTACGAACAGACAGAATCGCGCGATGTTGAATATGCCGTTTTTTCTATTCTGCCATCCGGCGAAGATTTTGAAACGGCTAAAGAAAAAATGGAAATCCTTGCAGCCGATTTTGCAAAAGCAACAGATGCGCGCCAATTTGCAATAGCAAATTCGGAAGTAACGCCATTAGCAAAATACTACCGAAAAGATGAGCTTAATTCAGACCTTGCAGAATTTGCATTTTCGGCAACAAAAGAAGAGATTCTTCCTGTTTATCTTGATAATTATTCATATAAAACGGCGCGCATAAGCGACATTAAAGATCTGCCCGATTCGGTTCGCGCCCGTCATATACTTATACGTTACGAACAAACGCAGGAAAGTTATGATGCAGCAAAAAACAAAGCCGACAGTTTGTTTAATCTTGTAAAGGCAAATCCTTCGCTGTTTATTGTTGTTGCAATGTCAAACAGTGAGGATGGTTCGGCTCAGGCAGGTGGCGATCTTGGCTGGTTTAAAGATGGAACAATGGTTCAGACTTTCAATGATTCATGTTTTTTTCAACCCGCAGGAAAAATCATGTTGCTTGAAACTCAATTCGGATTTCATATCGTACAGGTAACCGAACGCGGAAAAGAAATGAAAAAAGTGCAGCTTGCTACCATCGAACGCGAAATAAGACCAAGTCAAGCAACGCTAAACAGCATTCATGCAATGGCAAATGATGTAATAGTAGCATGCGAAAAAAACTATAATAAATTTATTGAATATCTGCAAGAAAAAGGCATTGAACTGAAAAAGGAAAATCAGGTGCAACGCGCCGCAACGCGTTTTGGAAATTACAGCGAAGCGCACGAACTGATACGCTGGATTTATAATGCAAAGATTAATGACGTTTCAGATATAATTGAAATTGACAGCAGACAGCAACTTATCATTGCCGTTGTTACAAAAATTAGAGAAACAGGATTTTCGCCCATCGAAGATGAAAGACCTGCAATTGAAGCAATGTTGAGATTAGAAAAAGAACATGAAGCCGAAGCGGAAAAAATGAAACAGGCAATAGCCGAGGTAACAACTCTCGAAGAACTTGCCGCAAAACTTAAAATAGATGTAAAACAATCGGTTGATGGAACAAATTTTGGCTCTATGTATATTTCAGGTTTGGGCGTTGAACCAAAATTAGCGGCAGCGGTAAGCAGCAGCGAAGAAAACAAACTGTATGGTCCTGTTATTGGCGATATGGGCGTATATGCTTACTCGGTTACAACAAAAAAAATTGACGAAGGCTATACCGAAGAACTTGAAAGAAACCGTATTATAAGAATGTCGGCAAACAAGTCATTTTATAATATTCTTATAAAAGCTGCAAAAATAATAGATTTACGTCCGAATTTTTTCTAAATAGTTGTTCCTTACGCATAAAAAAAGACAATGCTAATACATTAAAAATTTCGGACAATTATTTCTTTCTGTTAATTTTGTCTTGACACAAAAGTAAACAACCGAAGCGCAGCGGAGTTCGTGAACACGAATAAAGAATAAACACAGCGTGAGAAAAAGTCAAGAGCAGCCGACGCTATACGGTAACTCCGATTTAGGCTTATGACCTGAGGGAACGCCGCCTGCTCTACGTTCTAATAATTTTTCTGCAAGATGATTATTAGAAATACACAGCCAAATTCAATCCAAAAGATGAATAGCAATAAAGATCGGCATAGACTTCGCAGGCGGGGCGCCCGCTTCAGCGAAGATTGCGTTAATACCCAAACGGTATCAAAACAGACTAAAATATAATGGTATTTTGCTGATATTCAATTTATATAAATTACAATTTGATGGCATTTTAGTATCAGTATTTATTAAGGAGCGACTAAAGAACAAAATTATTTTTGTATAATTTCATTCTTTTTTTTACATATTTATATTATATATAAAGTCCAATAAAAATTTACAATTAATTGCGATTTATTGCATTAAAAATCAGTAATTTAATTTTAATCTAATTGAAATTTTCGGATGTATTCTATATAATTTGCTATATTTTAATCTGCAATTTATCATAAAATCAGAAAAAAATATGTTTGACTGCCATATAAAAATATTTCAAAGAATAATCGGTTTACATTCAAATCCTTTTTCCTTTAAAAATTCGAGTAAGCGCGGCAGTACATATTTAATATTTTTTTCTGATTTTTTTGAATCATGCAAACCAACAATCGAACCTGCCTGTATATATTTTGTTATATTTTTCAAACAGTGTTGCCGCGAAATTTTATTGCTGTAATCTCGACTTACAATATCCATCATTATTATGTGAAAACGCTGACTTAACATTTTTATTTGTCGCGGCGTACAGCGTGCATAAGGCGGACGCAATAAATTGGTTTGAATAAATTCTTCGGCAAAATCAAAATCTTCAACATATCTGCCAACGCTTACGCCAAAGCCTTTTACGTGGCTGTACGAATGATTGCCTACGCTGTGTTCATGTTCCAAAATCATTTTGAAAACTTCGGGATATTGTTCTACATTTTTTCCCAAACAGAAAAAAGTTGCTTTGGCATCAAATTTTTCAAGCTGTTCCAGCACCCAAGGCGTTACATCCGGATTTGGTCCGTCATCAAAAGTTAAATAAACGCTTGTCTTATCGTCATCGTTGTAAAAGTTCCAAATTATTGACGGATACAAGCGTTTTATAAATTTTGGCGGTTGAAATCGCATTTGTTTTAATTTAAATGATACTTACAAGTTGCTTATTTACATGCGTTTCGGGCATGATTAATATTTACAGACAACCGTGCAAATCATGTTTTGTAATTTTATCTTATGTTATATTCTTTCACAATTTCGGGAAAAGTTTGTTTATATAAAGTTAATTTCTCCGTCATTTTTGCTTCGGCATCTTTGTTGTATATATTTGCCAGTAGTACAAGATTTTTCATTGTATTTATATCGGCTGCAATTTCGTTTGAAATGCCTACCTGTTTATATATATCAAGACGAGCATAATACTCCAATTCTTTTTCTATTTTATTAAACATTAATTCCAATTTTTCGTTGGCTTTTGCGGTATCTCCTACAACATATCTGTAATATATCGGAACATGCTCATTAATGCCATACATTTTAGGCGGAGTTGGAAGCACTTCATCAAATTTATCCAAAACGACTTTAGCTCTTTCTTTATTATTTTTTTCAATCAGTGCGTTAAGCAAATCTGCAAATAACTGCCGATACCATACCGTTGTACGGTTTGCAACCTCATCCCAATAAACATTCGGGTCGTTTAATCCTCGATATTGATATTGATTCATTAATAAATCATAATTTTTTTCTATATCAAAGGATGTTTCCCGAGTAAGTTTTTCGGGCGTAATAAGATAAGCCAAACCTACTGATTTTAAGTTATTTTTAAATAAATTGTGAAATTCTTGAGGTATCGTTTTTCCTAAATAAACAGGGCGTTCTTCAAAATTGTTGGCAACAATATCAAGTATTGCCAGTGTGTGTTTATATACGCCGTTTTGAGGAAGACTTACATTTATCTGGTCGTAAATCATATCATCGCTTAATGAATCACTAACTATTTTGTTTTTTCTGACTTTATCTTTGTCAATGGTTAATTTTACTGTATTTGAAGGAAAATAGTTGAGAGATCTGCCTGAATATTTATATTTTGCATGGTTATCATTCATAACAACTTCGTCCAGAATGCGTTTGAGTTCGTATGGAGTTGATTTATCTTCTACAACAACTATATTTCTCATAGCGCCTGCCACTTTTCCGGGCGTTGCCGAAAGTTTTAATGCCTGTGAATCGTAATATGTATACAGCAACTGTTCGTAATACCAGTCGGAATAAAGATAGGATGTATTTGCAACGCGTACGTCTGTGTGGTTGCCTTCAACCTCCTGATTGTACCAGAGAGAAAAAGTATCATTGTCGCCGTAAGTGAATACTACTCCATTTTTATCGCAGGATGCAAGATAATTTTTACCGAAATCGGCAGCAATATAACGACCTGAACGGTCGTGGTCATCCCAGTTTTCTTTTGCCATAATATATGGAACGCTTGCTGACAAAATTACTGATAAACCTGCCGCTATTAATTTGGGCGACATTTTACTTATAAGTTCGTACAGTCCGGCGACGCCAATTCCTATCCAAATGGCAAAGGCATAAAACGAGCCGGCGTAAGCATAATCGCGTTCGCGCGGTTGATTCGGCGCTTGGTTCAGATAAATCACAATCGCTATTCCTGTAAGGAAAAACAGTATCAGCACAATGCTGAAATCTTTTTTGTTTCGCGCCCAGTGCACCACAATTCCAAGTATGCCGAGCAACAGCGGCAGCATGTAATATTTGTTGCGCGCTTTATTGGTTTCGAGAAAATCGGGCAAGTCATCCTGCGGACCTAATCGGGCATTATCGATGAAATTAATACCTGAAATCCAGTTTCCATGCAAACAGTTTCCATAACCTTGATAATCATTTTGTCGTCCGGCAAAATTCCACATGAAATATCGCCAGTACATCCATCCTAGCTGATACGAAAAAAAGAATCTTAAATTTTCGCCGAAAGTTGGAATTCTTTCTATTTTATTATTGCCAACGGCAACTGGCTTTCCTTTCACGTTTCCCCATTCCTTGTAAACGTCGGCATGTGCAGCTTCGGTTCTGCTGTGCATACGGGGAAATACGGTTGTAAAACGTTTATCGTAAACAGGTTTTTGTTTTTCGTCTAATTTTTCGTACCTATCAACGATTTTATTATCTTTATTTATTTGGGTTCTTGTATAAAGAACATCAATATCGTCGCCTATTACCGGAGCATTGTAATAAGGACCTGAAAACAAGGGCCAGTCGCCGTACTGTTTTCGGTTAAGATAACCCATTAATGCGTGGATATTGTCGGGATTGTTTTGTTCCATTGGCGTATTTGCCGAAGCGCGTATAAGTATCATCGCATACGAACTGAATCCGAGAGAAATCACCGTAATACAAATAACAACAGTATTGGCAAGAACTTTGCCTTTTTTGTGAGTGTAGTAAATAAGATATGACAATACTGCTGCAAATCCGATTATAAAAAATAGTGTTCCTGAATTTACAGGACATCCAAATTCGTTTACAAATAAAAGGTCAAACCAGAATGCTATTCGCGGTATCCATGGAATTATTATATACAATACGGCAAACAAAATCATTCCGCCTGTTATTATGCTGAATATAACGCCTTTCGGTGTGGTTTTGTATTTTTTAAAATAATAAAGCATTGCAATTGCAGGAATAACAAGCAAGTTCAGCAGATGAATGCCGATTGACAATCCCGTAAGATATGCAATAAGAATCAGCCATCGATTGGCATATTTTGTATCGGCAACATCTTCCCATTTTAGCGCCGCCCAAAAAATAACGGCTGTAAATAAAGATGAAGTTGCATAAACTTCGGCTTCAACTGCCGAATACCAGAATGAATCGGAAAATGTGTAAGCCAGCGCTCCAATCATACCGCAACCAAGCGTAACTATAGCTTCGGCTAAGGTAAGTTCGTTATTTTTTTTGCCGAAATATTTTTTCATTAAATGAGTTATCGACCAAAACAGGAACAGAATAGTGAATGCGCTTGCCAGCGCCGACAATGAATTTAACATCATTGCAACTTCTTTTACCGACGGAGCAAATAAAGCAAATATTCGTCCTATTATTGCAAACAAAGGCGCTCCCGGCGGATGCCCTACTTCGAGTTTGTATGCTGATACTATAAATTCGCCGCAATCCCAAAGGCTTGCTGTTGGCTCAATTGTAAGCAGATAGGTTGTTGCTGCAACAGCAAAAGCAATCCATCCAAAAAGAATATCGAACAATTTGAAATTTTTCATATTATTTTATATTTATTTATTTATGCATAAATTCAGATTGCAAAGGTAATAAAATAATTGAAAACTGATATTTAATTAAACTCGTTTTGCATCATGTTTCTAATTAGTCGTTCCTTACGAAAAAAAACAATGTTACGACATTAAAAATTTTCTGTCAGATAATTTAGTGCAATTACGAAAAAACTATCCCGTCAGGGACACATATTTATAGAAGAAAACAATTGTTCGTATTTTGCCGAATATCTGCTTGTATCTATATAAAACATGGTGTTTTTATTTGGTAATTTGCGTTTACAATTTATTAATAATGAATGGCTTCAATATTTATTAAGGAGTGACTGATTAGATGACAAAAATTCAATGCGTTTTTAATAGGTCGGATGTGTATATTCAATATTAAATCCGCTTGATTGTTTTGAATGTCATTTTTGTTATACGATAAGTTAAATACCAACTACTTTCAAACAATTAACGCCTAATTTTTATTCAGACCTCAATTGTTTTAATATTAATGTTTTGAACTGTATTTTCATTGTTGAAAAATTGCTGTTTATTCTAACTCTATCATAATAAAATCTTTCGGCACTGTATCGTTTTGTTTTACATTTACCGATTTTATTGTGCCATCTATTGGAGCAACTATGCGATTGTGCATTTTCATTGCATCAAAAATTATTAAAACATCTCCTTTTTTTACAATATTTCCTGTTGCTGCTTTTACATCCATAATTGTTCCGGGCAAAAACGATTTTATATGTTTGGGATTTTTAATCATCATTCAAAGTTTAAATTATCATATTCAATTTGTTAAAATGGCGGATTTCCATGTTTTTTGAACGGATGTTCAATTTTTTTGTTTTTGCAGATATTCAAAGTGTGAATCAGATATTTTCGCGTTTCATAAGGATCTATGACAGCATCTATAAATCCTTTGCCTGCCGCTACGTATGGATTTGCAAATTTATCTTTATACTCTTGAATTTTGCGAGTGCGCTCTTCCTCAGGATTTTCTGCTTCGGCAATATCTTTGCGAAAAATGACATTTGCAGCTCCTTCGGCTCCCATAACTGCAATTTCGGCAAGAGGCCAGGCAAAAACAAAATCGGCATGTAAATGACGTGAATTCATTGCTATATATCCGCCGCCATAAGCCTTGCGTAAAATGACCGTAATACGAGGAACTGTTGCTTCGCTGTATGCATACAAAATTTTTGCTCCATGACGAATGACGCCCATGTATTCCTGGTCAACTCCCGGAAGATAGCCCGGAAGGTCTTCAAACGTAACAAGCGGAATATTAAACGCATCACAAAAACGGATAAAGCGGGCTGCTTTGTCGGCTGAATCGCAATCGAGAACGCCAGCAAGCGCATCGGGCTGATTGGCAACAAATCCAACTGTTTCGCCGCTGATTCGTCCATAACCGACAACTATATTGGGCGCAAACAAAGATTGAACTTCAAAAAAAACGCTTCCGTCCGTTACCGATTTTATAACATCGCGTACATCGTAAGGAATTTTAGGGTCGTCGGGAACTATAGATTCTATTTCTGTTTCGCGCAAAGGCTCTTTTGCTGTTGTAGAACACAGCGATTCTTTATTATTGTTGTGAGGAATATAGTCCAAAAGCGTGCGTATCTGGTCGAAACATTCATCTTCGCTTGCAGCGCAAAAATGAGCGTTTCCCGTGATTTCGCCATGTACTCGCGCTCCGCCTAAATCTTCCTGCGAAATCTCTTCGCCCAATACGGTTTTGATTACATCGGGACCTGTAATAAACATTTTTGAAACTCCTTCAACAACAAATACAAAATCAGTAAGCGCAGGCGAATAAACCGCTCCACCGGCACAGGGTCCGAGAATTACCGAAAGTTGGGGAATAACTCCACTTGAAACAGTATTGCGATAAAAAATTTCGCCATATCCTGCCAAAGCGCCAACGCCTTCCTGAATGCGCGCTCCGCCAGAATCGTTAATGCCAATAAGTGGAATGCGATTATTGAGCGCTATATCCATTATTTTAGTGATTTTTTTTGCGTGCATAAACCCTAAAGAACCTCCGGCAACAGTAAAATCCTGAGCAAAAACGGCAACTTGTTTACCGTTAATTTTTCCTGTTCCTGTAATTACGCCATCAGCAGGCAGTTCTTTGCCAAGCAATCCAAATTCACGGGCTTCATGCTGTATAAACATGTCGTATTCTAAAAAAGAATCTTTATCCAGCAATGCATCTATGCGTTCGCGCGCTGTCTTTTTACCCATATCTTTTTGTTTTGCGATTGCTTTTTCGCCCCCGCCAAGCATTATTTGTGCTTTATGATTTTTTAATTCTTCAATTTTTTGCTTTAATTTCGACATAAATTCATTTAATAATTAATACTGATATGTTCTAAAAAAAGAACAAAGGTACGAAAAATAATTTACTCTATTTTTTTATGTTTTTTTGTATTGATATTGAATTGTTTAGTGAAATAAATAATATTAAAATCCGTATTAAGGATTATAAAAAAACGGGGTAACTGTTGATTAGCAAAGGCTTAATCAAAACTCATGATAAAATATAATATGGTTATTATTATTATGTTATAATGTTTGCAGGCGCTTATATAAGGGCTCTTAATTAAACATTATTTGCCGTTCATTGTAATTAAAAACTCTTCGTTTGAAGATGTTTTCTCGAGGCGTGTTTTCATAAAATCAATTGCTTCAAGTGATGTCATATCACCTAAATAATTACGAAGTATCCACATGCGCCCGAGAGTTTCTTTGTCTATAAGCAAATCTTCGCGGCGCGTGCTTGACAATATAACATCAACGGCTGGAAATATTCGTTTATTCGATAATTTACGGTCGAGTTGTAATTCCATATTTCCGGTGCCTTTGAATTCTTCAAAAATAACTTCGTCCATTTTTGAACCTGTTTCGGTAAGCGCTGTTGCAAGTATTGTGAGCGAGCCTCCGTTTTCGATGTTACGCGCTGCGCCGAAAAAGCGTTTGGGCTTTTGCAAAGCGTTTGCATCAACTCCTCCCGACAGCACTTTACCCGATGCAGGCTGTACTGTATTGAAAGCGCGCGCAAGGCGTGTAATTGAATCAAGAAGAATTACTACATCATGCCCACATTCAACTAATCGTTTTGCTTTTTCAAGAACGATATTTGCAATTTTGACATGGCGGTCAGCCGGCTCATCGAATGTTGATGCAATAACTTCGGCATTCACGCTGCGCGACATATCAGTAACTTCTTCGGGGCGTTCGTCTATCAGCAACACTATCATATAAACTTCAGGATGATTTGCCGTAATTGCATTTGCAATATCTTTCAGCAACATTGTTTTGCCTGTTTTGGGCTGAGCTACAATAAGTCCTCTCTGACCTTTGCCTATCGGCGCAAACATATCGACTATACGTACCGAAATGTTACGATTGAATCCGTGTCCAGTGAGATGAAATTTTTCGTCAGGAAAAAGCGGCGTAAGAAAGTCAAAAGGAATACGGTCGCGAATATAATCGGGCGTCCTTCCGTTTATTTCGTTTACTTTTATTAATGGAAAATATTTTTCGCCTTCTTTTGGCGGACGAATGCTTCCTGTAACAGTATCTCCTGTTTTTAATCCGAACAGTTTTATTTGTGATTGCGATACGTAAATATCATCCGGTGAATTTAGATAATTATAATCGGAAGAACGTAAAAATCCATATCCATCGGGCATTAATTCAAGCACTCCTGTTGCTTCGATAACGCCTTCAAATTCATATTTCTCGTCTTTTTTAATATCGCAAATTTTATTTCCCTGTTCGGTATCGTTATTTTTTTGTTCGCTTGGCGACGGTTGCGATGTCGTTTGGTTATTCTGTGGCGGCTGTTCAATATTTTCGGTAACGGGATTGTTCATTTCAACTGTTTTAACTTCTTTATTTTTTTCATTGCCGGATGTTTGATGTTCCTGACTGTTTTCATTTGCTTTTTTAGGTCTTCCGCGTGAAATTTTCTTTTGATTAATAACTTGCTGAATTGTTTTAATATCTTCTCTAATCTGCTTTTGTATTTCCTCATTTATTTTTTCTTCTTTTGGCGCAGGAAATATTTCGACCTGAACAACAGAATTTCCAACTTTGGTATCCTCTTCTTTCGGAGGCGTTGAATATCCTACTTTTTTGAACTCTGTTTCGACTCGTTTTATGCGTTCGCGTTTTGTTTTTGTATTGTGTTTTTTGTTGGCGACATTACTGTTTTCATCAGGTTTTTTAACAGACTGTTTTTTGTTCTGTTCCTGTTTTTCACCGCTTTGATTATTCGTTATTGACATAATGGCCTGTTCATCCAATATTCGATAAATCAAGTCTTCTTTTGTTAATGTTTGAGCCTTTTTTACGTTCAATGTCTTTGCTATTTCAAAAAGCTCTTCTTTTGTTTTTTGATTTAATACTAAAATGTCGTACATATTATGTTTTTTATTTGTTCATAATTTATTACATAAACTGAATTTTGATTTCTTATATTTCGTAATTGTTTCATATCATAGTTGATAACAACAAGCGCTTTTTACTTATTTATTAAACAAAACATATTAAGCATAATGACTTAAATATAATATTCGGATAATAGTTTTTGGCAGAAATATGCCACAAAGGTAGAAACTTTTTTAATACCACCAAAAAAAATGAATGTTTTTTTGTTTTGGCTGACGCAACATGTGAATAAAATTGACGTTTTGCAGATTTAGGAAGAACTTTTTTTACTGTTTGTTAATTTAGTCAAAAATAATTTTAGGGAATGTATTATAGTCGCTCTTTAATAAATCGAAACCTTTACAAGGCAAAAGTGTTGATATCATATTAATATTTAGGTGATTACAATTTGTTTATGTGGAATATTTCATGTATCTTTGCATCATGTTTAATAAAAAAAGACAACAAATGGGTTTTAGTGACGGT
>JAITLJ010000141.1 GCA_031277925.1 Prevotellaceae bacterium
TGTATCCATATTGTAATTGTTTTGTTGATAATCACAAAGATACAAAATATATCTCAACCAACCTCACTGATTTTTAGTTGCTTATTGACATTTCGTGAAAAAATTTAAACAGCTTCTAAGTATTTTAGACATTTTTAAGGAGCGGCTATAATATTCTTGTATTTATCTTTTTTGCCTGTTTTGAAAGTTCCCGCGCTTTGTTTCCTGTTACGCTGTCGAGCAGTTTCCAAAATCGTTCGCCATGATTTTTTTCAACAGTATGGCACAATTCGTGCAAAATAACATAATCAATCAATTCATCCGAAAGTCGCATTATATGCAGATTCAAATTAATATTGTTTTCGTAACTGCAACTTCCTAAATTAGTTAAATTATTTTTTATTCGTAATTGTTTATATTTGAAATTGTATTTATCAGATAAATATTTAACTCGCTGCGGCAAATAATTTTTTGCTTCAAAAAACAAAACGTCTAAAATGCATTGACGAAAAATTCTTTGCAGCGCCGGCGAATTTATATCCGAATTTTGAGGATAATAAATATTTAGAAAACCGTCTTCGGTAATAACGCGCCGCACATGATTTTCGTTATGTTCAAACATTCGTAACTTGTGCGAACGTGTTGTAAATTCTGTTGTTTTGTCAAAAAACAAAGGTTTGAATTGGCACATTCTTTCCTGTGTTTTTCTAATCCATTCAGATTTTTCGATAAAAAAACTGTTTGCTTCATCGTAACTTACATCATCGGGGAACGAAACGGTTACTTCATTTTCTGATCGTACTGCAATATTTATACGCTGTAATCCTTTCCGTTTATTAAATTTTACTGTTCCAAATTCGGGATGCGATATTATTTTCAATTTATCGTGTTCTGATCCAAGCATCGTAACCTGCTGCTATGCATTGTTCTTTTACTTTATTAATTTCATTCAAATCATCACTTTCGCTTATAATTAAAACAGTCCATTCGCCCATTAAATTATCAGGTATTGTAACATTAAATCCTTTGTTTCTCATTTCATTAGCATATTTTTCCGCATTTTCTCTGTAAAGATAGCATCCTGCAATTACCTGATATTTGCCTCTGGTTTTGCCTGCCGTATTTGATGCATTTGAATAAGATGATGTTTGACTGGTTGTTGTTGCGGTATAATTGCCGACTTTTGTTCTCACCCAGGCATCTGTATAACCGTCGGCAATAAAGGCATCTTTTACCCGTGTTGCATCATCAATATCGTTGCTTTCGTACACAATCACAAGAGTCCATTCTCCTGACAGTCCATCGGGTATTCTGACGTTATTATAACCTTTGTTTCGGAGTTCGTCGGCAAAATTTACGGCAATACTTCTTTCTAAATAACATCCTGCAATTACCTGATATTTACCGTTTGGCGTACTTGTTGAAGTTTGATTTGCATGACTATCTGTTTTTTCCTGTTTTACTTCAACTGTATCTTTTTGTTGAATTTGTTTTGTTGTATCGGCAACAATTGTTGTTATATCTTTCTTAATTTCAATATTTGGCTTACCGCCGCCCAGTAAGGAATTTACTGTTTGTTTGAAGTCTTTGCTGAAAAGGTATAATAAAAACAGTACTGCAATAATTATCAATAATATTGTTAATATCCAATATCCAGCATGATTTGTTTTTGGTTTTACCTTTGTTTCGTTCGTATTTGCTGTGTTTGCTGGTGGATAAAAGGGATTTGAGAAATTAAAATCATAAGGAGATTCCTGTTCTGTATTTCCAAAAACAGGCATTTCTGTAACAGGAGGAATGTATGGTGGAGATACCGGTTCTTCTTTCTTTTCTTCTGTTATGTTTGTTTCGGTTGTTTCAGGCTGTGTGCTGTTATCTAAATTTTCAACAACAAAATCAATTATGCCTTGACTGTTTTTTGTAAAATAGCCAAAATCAGGAACATAAAAATTGTTGCCGTTATTTATTACATCCAATATTTCACGCGCAAATTTCTCTACAGTTTGTTTTGCCTGTTCTTCTGAAACATTTTCCTGTTTGCACAATAATTTTGTAAGCAAACCATCGTCATACTTCAAAAACGACGAAAAAATTATTCGATTTTGGGTGTCTTCTGTTTCCTTAACGAGGAAAGCGCCAACAGTTGGTATTATCAATCGACGGTTTCCGAGTACTAAAGATTTGAGTTTCTGTATCATTGTTTTATTTTTTAAATTAATGGCATTGCAAATAATTTTACATCATTTGCCGTTATTTTTTTATTACATAATATTATTAATCGTTCTATAACATTGCGAAATTCGCGAACGTTTCCTGTCCATGAAAGTTTTTGAAGTTCGTCAATTGCTGTATTTTCTATTTCAGGTTTAGGCGAATTTTGTTCTGTGCATATCAAATCGATAAAATGCCTTGCAAGCAGCGGAATATCTTCGATTCTTTCGCTAAGTGGCGGCACGTTTATGATAATCACGCTTAATCGATGATAAAGGTCTTCTCTGAAATTTCCTTTTGCTATTTCTTCGGGCAGATTTTTATTTGTAGCGGCAAATATTCGTACGTTCACATCTATTGATTTATCGCCGCCAACGCGCGAAATTTTATTTTCTTGCAATACGCGCAAAACTTTTGCCTGCGCCGACAGGCTCATGTCGCCTATTTCATCAAGGAAAATTGTTCCGTTGTCGGCTTGTTCAAATTTTCCTTTATGTTGTTTTATTGCAGATGTAAACGAACCTTTTTCATGTCCGAACAGTTCACTTTCAATAAGTTCGGATGGAATGGCGGCGCAATTTACTTCGACAAAAGGCGCCGATGCACGTAAACTTTTTTCGTGAAGCCAGCGAGCAACAAGTTCTTTTCCTGTTCCGTTCGAGCCTGTAATTAGCACTCTGGCTTCGGTTGGAGCCACGCGGTCAATCATTTCCTTGATTTTTTTGATTGATGGCGATTCGCCTATAATATCGCTCGTTTTGAATATTTTTTTACGAAGTTTTTTTGTTTCTTTCAACAATGTTGTTTTGTCTGTTGCATTTCGTACGGCTATCAGTATGCGATTTAAATCCAAAGGTTTTTCAAGAAAATCATAAGCGCCTTTTTTTATACATTCAACAGCCGTTTCGATGTCTGCATGTCCTGATATCATTACAAAAGGCAAATCTCCGTTGATTTCCTGCGATTTTTCCAAAACTTCAATTCCGTCCATCCCCGACATTTTAATATCGCAAAAAACCAAATCAAGATTAACATTTTCTTTGATAACAGAAAGCGCTTGTTTGCCGTTTTCAGCCAACAATACCTCATAACCCTCATATTCAAGGATTTCCATTAGCGCTCTGCAAATGCTTTTTTCATCATCTACTATCAAAATCTTCATAATTGACTTGAAATTTAATGCGAAGTTATTTTTTTTTGTTTGTATTCCCAATTTTTTTTGATAAATTCTTTTACTTATTTTTGTACTTTGTAATAAATTTACAGCAATGAAAGGTAAAAAAATTATAATTGCAATTGACGGATATTCGTCAACAGGGAAGAGTTCTTTTGCAAAGAAAATCGCTCAAAAGTTAGGCTACATCTACGTTGACACAGGAGCCATGTACAGAGCGGTAACTTTGTATTGTATTGAAAATAACCTCATCAACGATTGTGGATTAAATGTTGATAAAATTATTGAAAATTTGAAAGAAATTAGCATTGAATTTGTTTTTAACAATAAAAACGAAAAAAGCGAAACTTTTTTAAATGGTAAAAACGTTGAGAATAAAATTCGTAATGTTGAAGTTTCAAATCATGTGAGCGCAATAAGCGCAATTTCCGAAGTGAGAACTCAAATGGTTGCATTACAACGGGAAATAGGAAAAAATAAAGGAATTGTAATGGATGGGCGCGATATAGGAACGGTTGTTTTTCCTGATGCCGAAATTAAAATTTTTATGACAGCCAAGCCCGAAATCAGAGCAACAAGACGTTATACCGAACTGCTGCAAAAAGGCGAAAATGTTAGTTTGCGCGAAATAGAAAAAAACATTCGCGAACGCGATTATATTGATGCTCACCGCGATACAAGCCCGCTAAAAAAAGCCAGCGATGCCATAATTCTCGACAACAGCGATATTTCAATTGACGAACAAATGCAGTGGTTCGAAAATATATTTCAATCTGTAATCAAAAAACAATAAAAAATGACAGTCGAAATAGATGAAAAATCGGGGTTTTGTTACGGCGTTGTTCGCGCTATTCAAAAAGCGGAAAATGAATTAAATTCTCATAAAAAATTGTATTCGCTCGGCGAAATAGTTCACAACAGTATCGAAGTAAAACGCTTGGAAAAACTTGGCTTGCATGGTATAAATCATGATAGTTTGCACAAAATACAACATGAAAAACTTTTGATTCGCGCACACGGCGAACCGCCTTCTACCTACGCTGCGGCAAAACGAAATGAAATCTCAATTATTGACTGCACCTGTCCTGTCGTTTTGAAATTGCAGGAGCAAATAAAAAATAATTATAAGAAAATAAAGAAAATAAACGGACAAATAGTGATTTTCGGAAAAAAAAATCATGCCGAAGTAAACGGTTTGATTGGGCAAACCGATGGCGATGCAATTGTTGTAGAAACTGCAAAAGACCTTGATTTTATTGACTTTACGCGTCCTGTGTCATTGTTTGCGCAAACTACAAAAAGCATTGAAGAATTTAATAAAATTAACAAAATAATTAAAAAGAAAATGACAAAAACATGCAAAAATGACAACGTGGTTTTTGAATCGCACAATACTATTTGCGGGCAAGTATCAAGTCGAAAACCGCATTTGGAAATATTTTCGAAAATGCACGATATTGTAATCTTTGTTAGCGGAAAACAAAGTTCAAACGGAAAAATTCTTTATGCCGCCTGCAAAAATGTGAATAAAAAAACATATATGGTTGAAGATGAAAATGATTTAAATTCGGCATGGTTTACCGATGCAAAAAGCGTTGGCGTGTGCGGTGCAACATCTACGCCAAAATGGCTGATGGAAAAAATTGCAGAAAAAATTTTGAAATTGGCTTCCGAAAACAATTTAAATCTGTAAAATATGTACGTAGATGTAATTTTACCTTTAGCGCTGTCGGATGTTCTAACTTATTCTGTTCCTGACGAATTGATTGAAGATATTGACGTTGGATGTAGCGTTGTAGTTTATGTGAAAAACAAAATGCTTTCGGCTATTGTGCAAAAAATATACGAAGACCAGCCAAAACCTTTTATCGTAAAACCGATAGTTTCGGTAACAGATAAAAAACCGACCGTGAACAGGCTGCAACTTGATTTTTGGAACTGGATTGCCGAATATTACATGTGTGCTCTTGGCGAAGTTATGAACTCAGCATTACCAAGCGGTTTGAAATTACAAAGTAACACGCATTTTTTTATTGCAGACTGTAACTGCGACGTAACCGAACGCGAAGCCGAATTATATTCTATAATTGAACAAAACAGGAAAATAACATTGCAGCAGTTAATAAAAAAATCAGGTAGAAAAACCATAATTTCTGCTTTAAAAACCATGCTTGCAAAAAAAATAATTTATGTAGAAGAAGATATAAAATCCAAATATAAACCCAAATTTAAAACTTTTATAAAACTCAGCCAGACAATAAAAAATGAAGACGATCTTAATACAAAACTAAATTATTTGAAAAAAGCCAAAGCACAGGAAAAACTGTTGATTTATTATTTGTCGCTGTCGGAAAATATTGATTTTGCAAATCCTTTGAAAATACCAAAAACATTATTGCTTTCAGCGTCAAAAACGAGTTTGCATGTTTTGAATGCCTGTATTGAAAAACAGATTTTTGAAACGGAAAATGTCGAAACAAGTCGTATAGAAACAGAAAATGCGGAAACACAGGATTTGCACAAACTTACTGTCGCTCAACAAAATGCATTTGACGAAATCAATAAAAATTTTGAAATAAAAAATACTGTTTTGCTACACGGCGTAACCTCATCGGGGAAAACGGAAATATATATTAAATTGATTGAATTTCAATTACAACAAGGCAAACAAGTTCTGTTTTTATTGCCCGAAATTGCCATCACTCAGCAATTGCTTACGCGCTTAAAAAAAGTTTTTGGCAGTAAAGTCGGCATTTATCATTCCAAATATGGTGAAAACGAACGCGTTGAAGTTTACAATAATGTTTTGGGTATCAAAACATATCAGCATGAATATTCTATCATAGCAGGAGTTCGTTCGTCTTTGTTTTTGCCGTTTTCAAATTTGGGATTGATAATTGTTGACGAAGAACACGACACATCGTATAAACAGCACGATATCGCTCCGCTTTACAACGCTCGCGATGCTGCCATTATGCTTGCGCAAATTCACGGAGCAAAAACTTTACTTGGAAGCGCAACGCCATCCATAGAAAGTTTTTATAATGCCAAACGCGGTAAATATGGCTTGGTAAAACTTGCCGAACGTTTTGGAAAAGTACAGTTGCCCAAAGCCGAAACTGTAAATATTTTACGCGCTTATGTAAAAAATCAGATGAACGGACATTTCACAAAACAACTTCTTGATGCAATGTATGTCGCATTAAAAAACAAGGAACAAATTATTCTGTTTCAAAACAGGCGTGGATTTGCTCCGTATTTGCAATGCGAAAATTGTGGTGAAATTCCTTATTGCCGAACTTGTAATGTCAGTCTTACATATCATAAAAACACAAATGAATTACGCTGTCATTACTGCGGATATTCCATAAATTTATATCAAACATGCAAAAATTGCGGAAGTGAAAAATTAAACAAAAAAGGATTTGGAACAGAAAAAATTGAAGATGAAGTAAAAATAATTTTTCCGGAAGCAAACGTTGCAATATTTGACGCCGATTCGATGCAAACACGCAACGCTTATGTTAAAATGATAAGGGCTTTT
Organism: Prevotellaceae bacterium; assembly: GCA_031277925.1. GTDB lineage: Bacteria > Bacteroidota > Bacteroidia > Bacteroidales > UBA932 > JAIRKV01. The sequence continues at coordinate 6,909 of JAITLJ010000141.1, forward strand.
GAAAATCACGAAATAGATATTTTAATAGGCACGCAAATGATTAGCAAAGGACTTGACTTTGATAATGTGAGCCTTGTCGGAATATTAAACGCCGACAGCATGTTAAATTTTTCCGATTTCAGAGCGCACGAACGCGCTTTTCAACTTATGACGCAGGTTGGAGGAAGAGCGGGTCGCCGCGAAAAAACAGGTCGCGTGATAATTCAAACCTATAATCCCGACGACAAAACAATCCGCAATATTGTTGATAATAACTATGAAAATTTATTTGCGCGGCAAATCGTTGAGCGTAAGGATTTTTGCTATCCGCCGTTTTTTCGACTGATAAACATTATTGTTAAACATAAAAATATTGACATCTTAAATCAGGCAGCAAATAAACTTGCCGATTATATGCGAACTTTTTCAGGCGAATATGTTTTTGGACCCGAATTTCCTGCCATTAATAAAATCAGAAATGAATTTATAAGTAATATCCTTTTGAAAATGCAGAAAACAAATTCATTAATGCAAATAAAAAAACTTTTACAACAGTGTATTTTGCATTTACAAACCGAACAGAAATTTAAACAAGTCGTAATACAGATAGATGTTGATCCTTTATAAAAAAATTTTGCTTCGATACGCAAATATTTTATTATTACTAATTTCAATGATATGAAAATGAGTAATATGCAAATTGCCGAATTGTCAATGTTTTTTACAAAAAATCATTAAAATCAAACCTGTTGTTTTCAGAGAAATAGCCCCGTAAAAAAGTATTTTATGCACCGCGGTAACGTGAAAAATCGTTTTGAAAAGCATGGATATTAAAATCATACAAACGCCTGCCAAAATAAAATAAAACCACAAGTTTGGTTTGAACCCTTTTGCCGAAATTACACTTATTAAAAAAAACGATTTCAATACAATAGCCATGCACAGCAATATTAAAAAACAATACAAAGGCGCTCCCAACCATTTAACGATAAACGAAACGGCTAATATTCCCAAACCTGCATATAAAAATGATTTTTTATGTTTTTTCATGTTTTTCATGCGTTTCAATTTTAGTTTTGTACGATAAAATGTGTATTGTGATTCCAATGGCAACAGCAAATAACAATAGTTGCAGCCAAAGTTTTTCTGTTGCGGCAAAAAAAACAGTACATAATACCGTGAGCCACATTAGAGATATTGAAAAAATTTTAATGCGCAGCGGAATAGCCTTTTCATCTAAAAAACCTTGTATGTATTTGCCTAAAATCTTATGATTGAGCAATAAATTATATAATCGCTTTGAACTGCGTGCAAATAAGGCCGTTGATAATAACAAAAACGGCGTAGTCGGCAGCACAGGTAAAAAAATACCCAAAATGCCCAAAATCAAACTAATAATGCCTGATAGAATAAGTAAATATTTCATTGTTATTGCCTGATATAAAATTTTGACAAATGTACAACTTTATTATGGATGAAAAGACAATCGCATCGGTCTACTTCATAATGTGCCTGATTATAAATATTATATTCACTGTAAAAATGATTTTATACGAAGGAAACAGATAAACTCTATTAACTGTATTTTAAAAATTCAGTTTTTTTTATTACTTTTGCCAATTATTTAAAATGTTTTTAATAAAAATATGACTCAGCAAAAACAACAAACATTAGGCAAAGAAGTTGTTCTTCGCGGTAAAGGTCTTCATACAGGCCTTGACGTTGAAATGACAGTTTGTCCGGCAGAACCAAATCACGGAATAAAATTTCAACGCGTTGATTTAGAAGGACAACCCGTAATTGATGCTATTGCCGACTATATTACAGACACTTCGCGCGGCACCACAATAGAAAACAAAAACGTACGCGTATGCACAATAGAACACATAATGGCAGCTCTTTTCGGTTTGGGAATTGATAATGCTTTGATAAAATTAACCGCACCCGAAGTTCCCATTATGGATGGAAGTGCAAAAATACATGTAGAAGAACTGCTCAAAGCAGGAATAACAGAGCAGGACGCCGACAGATGGTATTTTGAAATAAAAGAAAAATTTGTTTATAAAAATGACGATGGAACAGAAATAATAATACTTCCCGACAGCAAATTCAGCATTGATGTAACAGTTGATTTCAAATCGAAAGTGCTTGGAAATCAATATGCACGCCTAACATCCATAGACGAATTTGCAAAAGAAATAGCGCCTTGTCGAACCTTTGTCTTTTTCCACGAACTCGAATTTTTATTCAAACGCAATCTTATAAAAGGCGGCGATATGGAAAATGCAATTGTGATTGTTGAAAATGATGTTCCTCAAGAAGATTTGGACAGGATAGCCGGATTGTTTAACAAAAAAAGCGTAGAAAGAGTAAAAGAAGGATATTTGAATAATTTGAAATTACGTTTTCTGAACGAACCTGCGCGACACAAAATGCTCGATTTAATCGGAGATTTGTCGCTTGTGGGATTTCCGATAATAGGAAAAGTTTATGCCGACAAGCCCGGACATTCATCAAATACCGAAATGGCAAAAATATTGCGAAAAACGGCAAAAAAAGCATTGACAAAGCCAAGCGCTCCTAAATACGACTCGCGCGAAGAACCTCTTTTTGATATAAAAGCAATACGCAAAATGCTGCCTCATCGTCCGCCGTTTTTGCTGGTTGATAAAATTTTAACTCGCAGCGAAACCACAATCGTAGGAATAAAAAATGTAACGATGAACGAACCGTTTTTTGTAGGTCATTTTCCGGAAGAACCCGTTATGCCCGGCGTTTTGATTATCGAAGCAATGGCGCAGTGCGGAGGATTGCTTGTGCTTGGAAATGTTCCCGACCCTGAACATTATTCAACATACTTTTTGAAAATAGACAAAGTAAAATTCAGAGACAAAGTTGTACCCGGCGACACGCTGATATTTAAATTGACTCTTATAGAACCAATTCGTCGTGGAATTGTAATTATGTCGGCTCATGCTTTTGTTGGCGAAAATTTAGTTGCCGAAGGAGAAATGACAGCACAAGTTATTAAAAATAAATAAACTGAAAATATGAAACTTTCAATAATTCATCCCGATGTAAAACTTGCTACTAATGTAACAGTCGGACCATTTACCGTAATCGAAAAAAACGTAGAAATAGGCGAAGGAACAAAAATAGGTAACAACGTTACCATAATGGAAAATGTGAAAATAGGAAAAAACTGTATAATTTTTCCCGGCGCCGTAATCGGAGCAATTCCCCAAGACTTAAAATATCAAGGAGAAGAAACCTGTGCCATAATCGGCGATAATGTTACCATTCGCGAATGTGTTACCATAAATCGAGGAACAGCGGCAAGCGGTAAATTTGAAACAAAAATAGGAAACGACTGTTTATTGATGTCGTATGTACATGTTGCACACGATTGCGTAATAGGAAACAACGTTATACTTTCAAGTTTTACCGGGCTTGCAGGCGAAACCGATGTTCACGACTGGGCTATAGTCGGCGGAAAAACAGGAACTCATCAATTTACTCGAATTGGCGTACATGCAATGGTTTCGGGCGGCTCGCTGGTACCAAAAGATGTGCCTCCGTACATTATTGCAGGACATTTGCCGCTTTCGTTTGGCGGCGTAAATCGCATAGGGTTGCGCAGACGTAATTTTTCAAACGAAAAAATAAACGAAATTTTTGAAATTTATAAAATAATTTATCAGTCAGATTTAAATACAACCGATGCCTGCAATCAAATTGAAACAGATTTTTCACAAACAGAAGAACGTGATGTTATACTCGATTTTATTCGCAGTTCAAAACGAGGAATTATTAAAGGCGTAAATTTGGAAATCTGATATTAAAATTGCAGGCAAATAACATTATTTGCAATTATTTTTTGCGTAAATTTGGTTTATATTATAAACTTATTTATCTTTGCGGCATTATTTATAAAATTTAATTTAGCATAAAATGGAAACAAAATTTACAGAACAAGAGAGTATGGAAATCATTACAGAGATGATTCATCGCGCCCGAAACAATGTCCAAAAAGGCGCAGGGACATTTATGGTTTTTTGGGGAAGTATGGTCGCCCTTACGGCTTTGTTGAACATTGCATTGATTTACATATTGCATCAAATGTCAATACCGGTCAA
>JAITLJ010000173.1 GCA_031277925.1 Prevotellaceae bacterium
TATAATATTCAAGTATTCAATCGTTTAGGTTCCGAACTATATAAAGGAACAGGCGGTTGGGACGGCAAATACAAAGGAACTCTTGTTGCGTCTGGAACATATTTCTATGTTTTAAGATATACACAACCAAACGGAAAAATATTAGAACTGAAACAGTCGGTATTTGTTAAATATTAATGAGATAAAGATTATAACAAATTGATAATAAAAATATTACATTTCTATTATTGATTCCATTCAAGTTGCTCTTTACTGATAAAACGTTTTATCGGTGAAGAGCGACCTGATATAGGAAGGAAGTAAATCAATGAATAATATTTAATCTCCAAATTAAAACATATAACTCTGTATTTCAATATATTATATCTGGTTTGTTGATAAGTTTTGATAAATTTTGGATAATTTATTTTATTTTTCGTATTTGTATGACAAAAAAATTATTACCTTTATCGTCTAAAATAATAAAAAAATATATATTTAGGCATAATCAATACATAATCAGTATCTTATATTAGATGAGTAACATAAAATTAAAGATTAATACGGCATTAATATCTGTATTTTATAAAGATGGACTTTGCGAAATTGTAAAACAACTAAACGAATTTGGGGTGAAAATTTATTCGACCGGTGGAACTTACGATTTTATAAAAAAAACAGGAATAAATGTTTATACTGTAGAAAGTTTGACATCATATCCGTCAATTTTCGGCGGACGTGTAAAAACATTGCATCCGTCAATTTTCGGCGGAATTTTGTACAGGCGCTCCAATATAAAAGACGTTGAAGAACAAAAGCAATACGATATTCCAAATATAGATTTGGTAATTTTTGATTTATATCCGTTTGAAGAAACTCTTAAACAAAACGCAAACGAGGACGATTTGATAGAAAAAATTGACATAGGCGGAATTTCGCTGATTCGTGCCGCCGCTAAAAATTTCAACGATGTGCTTGTTATTTCATCACGAAAACAATACGACTGTCTAAAAAAAATATTAACAGAACAACAAGGCGCAACAACACTCGCCGAACGAAAATATTTTGCAGCCCAAGCTTTTAACATTTCATCTCACTACGATACCGAAATATTCAAATATTTTAATAAACAGCAAAATATCAGTATTTTCAAGCAAAGTATGGAAGATGCAAATCAATTGCGATACGGAGAAAATCCTCACCAGAAAGCAATATTTTTCGGAAATATGGACGAAGTTTTCAATAAATTGCACGGAAAAGAAATATCGTATAATAATCTGTTAGATATAGATTCGGCAATAAATTTAATAAACGAATTTGATGAGCCGACTTTTGCAATATTGAAACACAATAATGCCTGTGGCTGCGCTTCGCACAACGACCTGACCGAAGCATGGAAACTTGCACTGCAAGCCGATCCTGTATCAGCATTCGGAGGCGTGATAATTACAAACAGAACAATCGACAAAACTTGCGCCGATGAAATAAATAAAATATTTTTTGAAGTAATTATTGCTCCCGAATTTACGAATGATGCCTTAAATATATTGCAATCAAAGAAAAACAGAATAATTTTACAACACAAACTGTTTAATCTTCCTCAAAAACAATTCAGAACAATATTGAACGGCATTGTAGAGCAAGACAGAGATAACTGCACAGGCGGAATAGAAAAACTTGATTTTATGACAAATAAAAAACCTGATGAAGAACAGATATGCGATTTGGTTTTTGCAAACAAATTAGTAAAACACACAAAATCAAATGCAATCGTACTTGCTAAAAATCGCATGCTTTTGGCAAGCGGCACAGGACAAACATCAAGAGTTGATGCCTTGAAACAGGCGATAGAAAAAGCAAAAAGTTTCAGTTTATCGCTTAACGGCGCAGTCATGGCTTCGGATGCGTTTTTTCCTTTTGCCGATTGCGTACAAATTGCGCACGAAGCAGGAATAAACGCAATTATACAGCCGGGCGGCTCGGTTCGCGATCATGCCTCTGTTGACTATTGCAACAAAAATAATATTGCAATGATTTCAACAGGAATACGGCATTTTAGACATTAAAATTAAATTAAAGTTAAATATTAAAAAAAATAAAAGAAATGGCATTTTCGTTACTAACGCAGGAATTGGCAATGGATTTGGGAACAGCAAATACTCTTATTATTTCTAACGACAGAATTGTTGTTGACGAACCCTCAATAGTTGCAATTGACAGACAAACCGACAAACTGAAAGCATTGGGGCACGCCGCTCGACAAATGCAGGGACGCGAACATGAAGGCATAAAAGTTATACGACCATTGAGAGATGGTGTAATTGCAGATTTTGATGCAGCAGAAATGATGATTCGCGGAATGATAAAAATGATAAATAACAAACATCGATGGTTGCAGCCCACAATAAAAATAGTCATAGGAATTCCGTCAGGAAGCACCGAAGTCGAAAGACGCGCAGTTCGCGATTCTGCCGAAAATGCAGGTGGACGAGGAGTTTATCTCATCTACGAACCAATGGCTGCAGCTTTGGGAATAGGACTTGACGTAATGGCGCCTACAGGCAACATGGTAATCGACATCGGCGGAGGCACAAGCGAAATTGCCGTAATTTCACTCGGCGGTATTGTTTGCGGCGAAAGTATTCGTACAGCAGGCGACGTTTTTACAAACGACATAAAAGAATTTATGCGGCAAGAATATAGCGTACGAATAGGAGAACGCACAGCCGAAGATATTAAAATTGCTGTAGGTTCGGCTCTTACCGAATTGGAAAATCCGCCGGCAGATTATATCGTAAGAGGTCCTAATATCATAACAAATTTACCTCTTGAAATTGCAGTTTCATATCAAAAAATAGCAATGGCGCTTGATAAATCCATAGCACGGCTCGAAACCGCAATAATAAACGTGTTGGAACAAATGCCTCCCGAACTGTATGCCGATGTCGTAGCTAACGGTATTCACCTTACAGGCGGCGGCGCTTTGCTCAAAGGATTGGATAAACGACTGAATAAAAAAATAAATATTCCATTTATCGTTTCCGAAGACCCGCTCAGAGCCGTTGCACGAGGAACAGGCTTAGCATTAAAAAACATAGAAAAATTCCCGTTTTTGATGTAAACAAATAAAATAAAACATAAATGGCGTCGATACTTCGTTTTTTGCTTCGCTACCGAACAACAATCCTCTTTTTGATATTGGAAGCCGTTGCTGTTATTTTGATATTCAATAATTCAAATTATCAAAAAACACAGTTTGCCGCTTATATTGACAACGTCAAAGGAATTGTATATGAAAAATATACAGGCATAAAACAGTATTTTGCATTAGAAGATGAAAATAAAAAATTGATTGCCGAAAACCTTGAATTACACAATAAACTGAATTATTACATAAACAGCGATACAATACGCAGCGGAACAGTAAAAAATATTTTTAATCGACCTGCCTACACTTATAAAACAGCAAAAATAATAAGAAATTCAACAAACAAACAACAAAATTTTATAATACTCAATACAGGCAGTAAACAAGGCGTACGCCCTGAAATGGGAGTTATTTCGAGCGATGAAAAAATGATAGGAATGATTGTAAAAACTTCGCCCAACTACTCATCTGCCGTATCAATATTAAATACAGGATTTATAAAATTCAGTGGCAAACTAAAACGCACAGGCAATTATGGAACAATATCATGGAACGGAGTAAATATTAACACCGTACAGCTTCATGATATAATGCAACAAAGCGATGTCGTAATTGGCGATACGGTAACAACAAATC
>JAITLJ010000209.1 GCA_031277925.1 Prevotellaceae bacterium
GAAGCTGAAGTAGACGAGGCGAAAGAAAGATTTAGTAAAATGTCATTTACATTTTTTGAGAATACGCTTTGGCGCCCAGCAAAACATTACAATACATCGTTGTTCGAATTATATTACGAAATAAAGAGATTAGAACAAGTTATTAAATATTTAGAATAATAAATGATTTTATATTGTGTTAATTCATTTTATATGAGTTCTTAAAAAACAATTATTATTTTTGCAGTAAATTTACTGAAAATGTTTTTTGTATATAAAAATAAAAATTGCCCGGTAATAATTTGGGATAATGATGCGTTGTTAAATCCGCTTGCAGATGTCAGATATCAGCAGGGACGCCTTATCGGCACAATGAATGCTCTTGCCGTTGATTTGCAAACCGAAGCCATTGTCGAAACATTGACTTTGGATATAACGAAATGCGCTGCAATGGAAAATATTGCAATTGAAGAGGAAACTGTACGTATGTCAATTGCTTCACAATTTGGCAAATACAATCAAAAAAACGAGAAAATTGACGGAATAACAGAAGTGATGCTGGATGCCATATCGAATTACAGTCAGCCATTGACAAATGAACGCTTATTTTTTTGGCATGATAGCTTGATTCAAAAGAACCAAAACATAAAAATCAAACCATCTAAATTCACTCAAATAAAGAAAGTTATGTATAAGGCAATTGGCAAAGAAACAGCAGGTTTTCGGGCAGAAGCAAATAAAGAAATGTCAAATTTTATCATTTGGTTTAATACTGAAAACGATTTGGATTCTGTTGTAAAAGCGGCTATTGCGCATTTGTGGTTTGTTGCTATTCGACCCTTTGACGTTGGAAATATGCGAATTGCAGGCATTATCACAAATATGCTTCTTGCAAGATCTGACAACACTTCGCATAGATTTTACAGCATGCTGGCTCAAATGAAATCCAATCAAAAACAATATCACTCGGTTTTAGAAAAAACACAGAACGAGAATTTTGATGTTACAAAATGGATGCTTTGGTTTTTCGATTGCATGAAACAAGCCCTGAAAGCGACCGATATAATATTATTAAGCATTTTGAAAAAATCCGAATTTTGGAAAAATCACGACAGTACGCCTCTTAACAGTCGGCAACGATTGGTTATCAATAAAATGTTGAGCGAAACAAACGGCAAACTGCAATCGTCAAAATGGGCGCAAATAGCCAAATGCTCGTCTGACACTGCTTTACGCGACATTAAAGATTTGCTGGAAAAAGGAATTTTATGCAAAAAATCGCAAGGCGGACGCAGCACAAATTACGAACTTGTAAAATTTTGACAAATCTGTAAAATATTTTCCGTAACTTTGTATTGTTTTTCAGTCGGGTTGGCTGGATAATTTGTTTTGTCCAATGCTTTGCGATTATATTGTTGACAGTCACAAAATTACAGAATGAACCCTTTATTAATATGCTGATTAACAATTGTTTATAACGATTTTTAGTTGAAAAATACCTTAATTTGATGATAATAGATATTGATGATAAATTATTGAGTTCGGAATTATTCACCGAATGTTTTTGTTGCGACTATGAATACTGCGGAGGCCTTTGCTGCGTTCATGGCGACAGCGGAGCCCCTTTGGAAGAAAAAGAAAAAGAAATTCTCGAAGAAAATATTGACAAAATTTTGCCGTATATGAAACCTGACGGTAGAGAAATTGCTGAAAAAGAAGGCATTGCCTCAATCGACCACGAAGGCGATTTGGTTACTGCGCTGATAAACAACGAAGAATGTGTTTTTTCTTTTTATGATGAAGATGCTAATTGTTTTTGCAGTATCGAACGCGCATATTTGGATAAAAAAATTGATTTCAGAAAACCTGTTTCCTGCCATTTATATCCTGTTCGTGTAAAAAAAAGCAACGGAACAACAATGTTGAACTACGACCGCTGGAGCATTTGCCAGTGCGCTCGCGATAAAGGACAAAATGAAAAAATTTTCGTTTATGAATTTTTAAAAGACGCAATAGTCAGATGCTTTGGTAATGAGTTTTATACAAAACTTGAAAATATTGATAAATTAATAAAAGACGATAAAAATACTTGAACTAAACAATAAAAAAATGGAAGATAATTATAACGAAACCGATGCTGCAATCTTTGTGCACAAATATATTTCTTTGCCAATGCAGCAAAAATACACAACGGCGCAAATAGAATATTTGCTTGATTTAGTATATGAATATTATGAAGTAATTGACAGCAATGAAAATGGCATTGGCGTTAACATAGTGGAAATGACAACATTCATTAATCAAAATATCAGCAAAAATTTTTGCAGTCCAATTAAATATAATGAACTGGAAGAACTTTTGAATGCCGATAATGCATATATGGGAAACATAGGAATATTTACAGCCGAGAACAATATCGATTTCATTGATACCGAGGACATTGTGAAAGCTGAAAATATTATTGATGATGTTTATGCGTTATTGCCGCAGAATATAAAAAGCAGATACACAATAGGCGATGTTTTTGATGTGCTTTGTATGGAATGCGATTATGTGAATAACGTTGGAGATGAAGAAATTGATGAAGATGAAATATGCGAATATATTCAGCAAAATGCCGCCGATAAAGATGTTGAAATATCAATTGAAGATATAAAAAGCATTTTGGCAGTCGAAGCATCTTTTCTCGGCGAATACTGATTATTTTTTAACTTTGCGCTTTGTAAATCTCTTGCTTTTCCGATAAGGCGATTAATAAATTTATGCGAAAACACAGTTCAAATATTGAAATATTAAATAAAAAAGCCGGTTTTGAGTTTATCCTGCTCGAAACATTTACAGCAGGAATAGCGCTTTGCGGAACCGAAATAAAATCAATTCGCGCAGGCAAGGCATCAATAGTCGAAAGTTATTGCTATTTCATTGACCGACAATTATATGTACGCGGGATGCATATTGCCGAATATTGGTGGGGAAATTTAAATAATCACGAACCAAAACGCGAACGTAAATTATTGCTCAATGCCAAAGAAATAAACAAACTGCTGAGGCGAACAAAAGAACGTGGATTTACCATTGTGCCAACAAAACTTTTTATTTCCGAAAACGGATATGCAAAACTTGAAATTGCTCTTGCGCGAGGTAAAAAAGTATATGATAAACGCGAATCGATAAAAGAAAAAGATATGCGTAGAACAATGAAATGACAATAAAAGTAAAAGCCTTTAATTCAATATATTATATATGTCAAAAAAAGTAAAATTATTGAGTATTTTAGGTGCAACTGCCACAGGCAAAACTAAGATTGCCGTTGCTGTTGCCAACGAATTAAACGGCGAAATACTTTCTGCCGATTCGCGGCAAGTATATAAAAATATGAATATCGGAACAGGAAAAGATCTTGATGAGTACCTTGTCAATGGCAATCAAATTCCGTATCATCTTATTGATATTGTTGATGTTGGATATAAATATAATGTTTTTGAATATCAGCGCGATTTTTATAAAGCGTATAATGATATTTGCCGCAGAAATAAACAGCCTGTACTTTGCGGAGGTTCGGGAATGTATATCGAGGCTGTAATAAATGCTTTCAACATGCCCGAAACGCCTGTAAATCACAAGTTAAGAATTGAACTTGAAAAAAAATCGAATACGGAACTCATGAGCCTTTTGCTGTCGTTGAAACAACCGCACAATAAAACCGATTACGATACTCGAAAACGTATGATACGCGCAATAGAAATAGAAATATTTAAAAAAAGCAATGATATTCAATATTCAAATTATGAAAAGCTTGATAACGTTTATTTCGGAATAATATTAGATATTGACACGCGCCGAAAACGCATAACAGAACGCCTTAATTACAGATTAAAAAACGGAATGATTGAAGAAGTAAGTCAACTTTTGCAAAATAATATTTCGACTGATGATTTGATTTATTACGGACTGGAATATAAATTTATAACTCTTTATCTGCTTGGCAAATTGCCTTATGAAGAAATGCGACAGCAACTTAATATTGCTATTCACCAGTTTGCAAAACGTCAAATGACGTGGTTCAGAGGAATGGAACGCAGAGGCGCAAAAATTAATTGGATTGATGGATATTTGACTGATAATGAGAAAATAAAACTGATAAAACAAATATTTTTTAATAATACTGATACCAAATAAACATATTCCTTGTAATATTTTCGGTTGAATTACGAACAGCAACACAAATAGTCGCTCCTTATAAGAAAAAGAAGACTATGCTAATACGTTATTTTTCTGTCAGGTAATTTAGTGCAATGACGAAAAAACTAACCATTCATGGATACATATTTATAGAAGAAAACAATTGTTCATATTTTACCAAATTTTAGCTTGTACATATAAAATACGGTATTTATTCGATATTTTTGCCCGTAAATATTAAATAATAAATAGTTACAATACTTTTTAATTGGCAACTAAATAACATATTATATAGTCGCTCCTTATAAACTGTGAAAATAGTTGCTCCTTACGAATAAAAAAAGGACAAAGCTAAAACATTAAAAATTTCGAACAATTATTTCTTTCTGTTA
>JAITLJ010000026.1 GCA_031277925.1 Prevotellaceae bacterium
TCGCTGACGATTTATTTCTGTAATATTTTACTTTGTAATATTGTCGTATTTGCATAATTTCGGTCGAAATCATCAAAATCATGCGCAGTGAAAGCATAATTTCGGTCGAAATCATCAAAATCATGCGCAGTGAAAGTATAATTTCGGTCGAAATCATCAAAAACATGCGCAGTGAAAGCATAATTTCGGTCGAAATCATCAAAATCATGCGCAGTGAAAGCATAATTTCGGTCGAAATCATCAAAATCATGCGCAGTGAAAGCATAATTTCGGTCGGAATAGATTTTATGTTTGACAGTTTATCATTTTTTCTACCAACATTCTATACATAGTGGGACAGGTTTTTCGTCAGTGCAAAAGATACAAAGTTAATACAGAACAGTAAACAATAAAATATAAAACAATAAACTGCTATATTTTAAAATTTTTCACACCGTCATTATTTCTTTTTCTTTCTTTTCCAGTACTTTATCGATTTTTTTATTGATTTCTTCGGTTATTTTTTGAATTTCGGCTTCAAAGTCTTTTGCCAAATCTAAGGACAGTCCGTCTTTTTGAAGTTTCTTAATAGATTCGATAGCATCGCGGCGCAAATTGCGAACGGCAACTCTGGCATTTTCGCCTTCGGAGCGTGTTTTTTTTACCAGTTCCTTGCGGCGTTCTTCTGTCAATGGCGGAACATTGATGCGAATTGTTTCTCCGTTGTTTTGAGGATTAAATCCTATATTGGCAACAAGAATCGCTTTTTCAATCACGGGAATCATTGACTTTTCCCATGGCTGAATGCTTATAGTGCGCGCATCGGGCGATGTAAGACTTGCTACCTGACTGATTGGCACTTTTCGGTCGTAATACTGTACTTCGATATTTGCGAGCATCGACGGATTGGCTTTTCCTGCCCGTATTGAAACAAGTTCATTTTCGAGAAAATCGACTGCTTTTTGCATTTTGTTTTTCGTTGTTTCGATTGTTGCTTTTGCTTTTGATTCCATATATTTGTGCTGTTTTTAATTAGTATTGATTTTATATGTTTTAATTCTTTACTGTTGTTCCTGTTTTTTCGCCGTTTATTATTTTCAAAAGGTTTCCTTTTTCATTGATATTGAATACTGTTATAGGCAAATTATTTTCACGGCAAAGCGTGAATGCGGTTAGGTCCATTATTTTCAGATTTTTACTGTATGCTTCGTCGAATGTTAACGTATCGAATTTGGTTGCCGATTTATCAATTTCCGGATCGGCTGTATAGATTCCGTTTACTCGTGTTCCTTTAAATAAAACATCGCATTTAGTTTCGACTGCCCGCAGCGCTGCCGCCGAATCGGTAGTGAAAAACGGATTGCCTGTGCCTCCTGCAATTATTACTGCATATCCGGCGTTCATATATTCGATTGCCTTGTCGCATGAATAATATTCGCATACAGGTTCCATGCGTATTGATGTAAGCGCTTTTGCTTTCTGTCCTGTTGATATTAATATTGACTGCATTGCAATACTGTTGATTACGGTTGCCAACATTCCCATATAATCGCCTTTTATACGGTCAAAACCGCGCTGTGTTCCTCTTAATCCGCGAAAAATATTTCCGCCTCCGACAACAATGGCAATCTGCGTATTATTTTGCACTACGGCTTTTATATCTTCGGCATACTGCAAAATAATTTTTTCGTTAATACCGTATTTATCTGTGCCTTGCAGCGCTTCGCCGCTCAGTTTCAACAATATTCTTTTATACATATTGAAAGTTTTTATTTTTGCGTAAAATTAGTGTATTTTCAAATAATACCAAATTTTTTTTGAAAAAATTAAGTTTAAAGTTTATTCGAACTGTCTTAATTTTTAAGATATAAAATATTGTTTTACTTAATTTTGCCTGACATATCATTCGCATGGATGTTTTGAACATATGCGGTTAGGTTTGTTGAAAGGTAAATATTTGCTTTCATTTTCACTAATATTATGTCATAATTTAATCAGCCTATTGATGTTCCGTTTTGTACTTTTCGGCTTGGCTGTATTAAAACTAACTTGCCATCGGCATCTTCGACCGAAAGTATCATTCCTTCGCTCATTATGCCAAGTATTTTTCGCGGTTCAAAGTTTGCAACAAAGCAAACCTGCGTTCCTGTTAATTTTTCGGGCGAAGGATAAAATTGAGCAATACCCGAAAGTATTGTGCGTGTTCCTGTTCCGTCATTTATTGTGAATTGCAAAAGTTTGTCAGATTTGGGAACTTTTTTGCAGTCTGTAACTGTTCCTGCCCGAATGTCATTTTTCATAAAATCATCAAAAGCGATATTAGGTTTTAATTCATTGGGTTTATAAAAGTTGAGTTCGTTTGCTTTTTTTGTATCCAAAAGTTTTTGAATCTGTTTTGCTATTACATCATCTTCTATTTTTTCGAACAGCAATTCGATTTTTCCGAGACTGTTTCCCTGTTTTAGCAAGTCTGTTTTTCCAAAACAGTTCCATTTGTATTGAGGAATATTGAGCATTTTCAGCAGTTTTTGTGCGGTAAAAGGCAAAAATGGTTCTATTGCAATTGTAAGATTTGCACATATTTGCAACGATATTGCGAGTATTGTAGATACTCGTTCCATATCGGTTTTTGCCATTTTCCACGGTTCGGTGTCGGCAAGGTATTTGTTGCCTAAACGCGCAAGGTTCATTGTTTCTTTCAATGCTTCTCTGAAACGGTACGTTTCTATTGCCGCTTCGATATTTTGCTTTATTTTAGGAATTTCGGCAAGAACTTCGTTATCATAATCGGTTGTTTGCTTTATTGCGGGAACCTTACTGTCGAAATATTTTGCCGTAAGAACAAGAGCGCGGTTTACAAAATTTCCGAGTACGGCAACAAGTTCGCTGTTGTTGCGGGTTTGAAAATCTTTCCACGTAAAATCATTGTCTTTTGTTTCAGGAGCATTTGCACATAATACATATCTCAAAACATCTTCTTTGCCTTTAAATTCTTCCAGATATTCGTGCAGCCACACTGCCCAATTGCGCGAAGTAGATAATTTGTCGCCTTCGAGATTCAAAAATTCATTTGCAGGAACATTGTCGGGTAAGATATATTCTCCATGCGCTTTAAGCATCGCAGGAAAAACGATGCAATGAAAAACGATGTTGTCTTTTCCAATAAAATGTACGAGTTTTGTTTCATCATCTTTCCAGTATTTTTCCCATTTTTCGGGTAAAAGTTCAACAGTGTTTGAGATATATCCTATCGGCGCGTCAAACCATACGTATAAAACTTTGCCCTGCGCTCCTTCAACAGGAACAGGAACTCCCCAATCCAAATCGCGACTTACGGCGCGCGGCTGCAATCCTAAATCAATCCACGATTTACACTGTCCGTAAACATTGGTTTTCCATTCTTTGTGATTTTGCAAAATCCATTCTTTGAAAAAATCTTCATATTCGTTCAGCGGCAAATACCAGTGTGATGTTTCGCGCAATGTTGGCGTGCTGCCGCTGATTGTCGAATGTGGATTTTTCAGTTCCATTGGGCTAAGCGTTGAACCACATTTTTCGCACTGGTCGCCATAAGCGTTTTCGTTGCCGCAATGCGGACAAACGCCTGTGATATAACGGTCGGCAAGAAACTGATGCGCTTCTTCATCGTAATATTGCTCGCTTGTTTTTTCAATAAACTTGCCAGTATCGTACAGTTTTCTGAAAAAATCGGATGCTGTTTTACGATGAGTTTCAGAACTTGTGCGCGAATAAATATCAAATGAAACGCCAAAATCTTCGAACGATTTTTTTATTATTGAATGATATTTATCAACAATATCCTGAGGTTTAACGCCTTCTTTACGGGCTTTAATGGTAATCGGAACGCCATGTTCATCGCTGCCTCCGATAAATATTACATCTTCGCCTTTTGAGCGCAAATATCTGGCATATATATCGGCAGGAACGTAAACGCCAGCAAGGTGTCCTATGTGTATCGGACCATTTGCATAAGGCAATGCCGAAGTTATCAAATATCGTTTGGGTTTGTTCTTCATATACATAATAAATTAATTTGCAAAGTTACATTAATTTTCCCAATCATACGCAGATGGCAAATTTGGCTATTTTTTTGAAGATATATGAAAAAAGCCTGATCTTCCTTTATTATAAAACTTATCGGATGTTTTTATCTGCCGATAAAGATGTCCCGCTAGGGACTGAATATTAGTAGAAATTTTGCAGCAAACAACGGTTACGTGCGGAACGCCGGCGGTGTTTCAAGTCATTTGCGGTAAATCCGCACGTAATGCACGGAGAGATTTCGTTTTTACCTTAATTGTTCTTTAAATCTTAAATTCTTAAATTTTAAATCTTTAAATTACGGAGCCTGTCCCGCTATGGACAAAATGTTGGTAGAAATTTTGCAGCAGAAAAGTTTACGTGCGGAGCGCCGGCGGTGTTTCAAGTCATTTGCGGTTAATCCGCACGTAATATACACAAAGAAATGTTGATAGAAATTTTATGGAATGTCCTGCTTTGCAGGCGGCAGCGGCGGCGTGCTTCCTGTTCCTCAGGTCGCCGACCCGCGGTTACGAAAATTACGGCTTTCAGCTTGTTGCGCAGGAATAGTTTTTGTATTATTAAATCTTTAAATTACGAAGCATTTTAATTATTTTTTATTCGTAATCTGTAATTTCTTTTTACCTTTGTTCTCAAATTCCTAACTTTATTTTAATATATTAATATTATATGCAAAACAAACTCCAAGAATTAACAGAAAAGCTGTACAGAGAAGGCTTGTCGAAAGGACAAAACGAAGCCGAAGCACTTTTGGCTAATGCCAGACTCGAAGCAAAAAAAATTATAGATGATGCCAAACAGCAGGCAGAATCAATAATCAGCGCAGCCAACAGGTCGGCAGCCGAAACAAAGAAAAACGCCGATGCCGAAATAGTTATGGTTTCGCGACAGGTAATTGCGCAAGTTAAACAAAGCGTAGAAACTCTAATCACGGCCAAAGCGGTTACGCCTGTTACAAATGCCTCAATGAACGATATTTCCTTTGTGCAGGCGCTTATAAAAACTGCCGTTGAAAGTTTCAAAGTTGATAACCAAAATGCCGCAGAATTAAATATTTTATTGCCCGAATCAAAACAAAAAGAATTTGAACAGTTCATAAACAACGCCGCAATAAAGCAACTTAACGAAGGCAAAACGGAATTTACTTTTTCTAAAAACATAAAATCAGGATTCAGAATTGAATCAAAAAACAGCGGATATTACATTAGTTTTACCGAACAGGATTTTTTGAATCTTTTCAGCGAATACATGCGTCCTAAAATGAGGAAATTGCTTTTTGGACAAGAATAAAAACATGTTCATTATGAAACGAGAATATCCTTGTCTTATATCGAGTTTGCCTGAATTGATAATAGATTTTGATGCGAAAAAATTCGATTTTGACGCCTTGCGCAAAGAAGTCGAAGAAAGCGTACATCCTGACGATTATCAACTGGTCGAAGTTTTGTTTTATCCTTACGACAATCAAAATCTTATCAATACCTTATTGCAAAAAAACATCGCTTTTTATCGAAGAGGAAATTTTGGACAAAACAGCCTTAATGAAAAAATCAAAAATCGCCGCGGCTTGCCAAAATACATGCACGATTTTATTGAAATTTTTGAAAATGATAAAAATGAAGATTACCCTGATGACATACTGAAACTGTACGAACGCGACAGGGAAACTTTGCTTCAAACACTGTTTTATGACGAAATTTTGCAACTGAAAAACGCATTTATACGCCAATGGTTTACCTTCGACCGAGATTTGCGTAACATACAGACAGCCATAACGGCAAGACGTTTGCACATGGATGCATCCTGTTATTTTGTCGGAAAAAATGCCGAGATTTTTGCCAAAAGTACGGCGGCGGATTTTGGTCTTGGCAGCGAAATAGAATGGATACATAAAATCATACAAATTGCCGAAATAACCGATGCTTACGAGCGCGAACGCAAAATTGACATGTTCAGATGGGAAAAAATTGACGAAATATCGGTGTACAATTATTTTGACATCGATGCCGTTCTGGCTTTCATGCAAAAGGCGGATATTGTTGAACGCTGGCTGTCGCTCGACAAACAAACAGGCAAAGAAATGTTCAAAAAACTTATCAACGACTTAATGAAAACCTGCGACACGCAAAAAGTTTTTAATAAAAAAGACATAAAAATATCGAAAAAATAAGAATATAAATGAAAACAACAGGACAAGTAACAAGAATTATTGCCAATCTTGTGTCGGTAAAAGTTAACGGACCGGTTGCGCAAAACGAAGTTTGCTATATAAAATTAGGCAACATAAAATTGATGGCAGACGTTATAAAAGTTGATGGCGAAAAAGTGCAGGTGCAGGTATATGAAAGCACCCGCGGATTAAGCACAGGCTGCGAAGTAGAATTTCAGGGACACATGCTCGAAGCAACGCTTGGACCCGGATTGCTGTCGAGTAATTATGACGGACTGCAAAACAATCTGGCATCAATGACAGGCGTATTTCTGAAACGCGGCGAATACACTGCGCCGCTCGACAATGATAAAGAATGGGATTTCACGCCTATTGCCAAAGTCGGAAACGAAGTTACGGCTGCCGACTGGATAGGCGAAGTTACCGAAGGATGGCTGAAACATAAAATCATGGTGCCGTTCAAACTTCAAGGCAAATACAAAGTGAAAACCATAGCCGGCGAAGGCTTGTATAAAATTAATGACCGAATTGCCATTATTACAGACGAAAACGGCAACGACCACGACATAACAATGGTGCAACGCTGGCCTGTAAAACAGGCAATAACGGCATATAAGGAAAAACCTCGACCTTTCAGGATAATGGAAACAGGCGTTCGTATTATCGACACCTTTAATCCCATAGCCGAAGGCGGAACAGGATTTATACCCGGACCTTTCGGCTGTGGCAAAACAGTATTACAGCACGCTTTGGCAAAACAAGCCAGCGCCGACATTATCATAAATGCAGCCTGCGGCGAACGCGCCAACGAGGTGGTTGAAATATTTACAGAATTTCCCGAACTCAACGACCCGCGCACAGGTCGCAAACTGATGGAACGCACAATTATAATATGCAATACATCAAACATGCCTGTTTCGGCGCGCGAAGCATCGGTTTATACGGCAATGACAATTGCCGAATATTACCGCGCAATGGGTTTCAAAATTCTTTTGCTTGCCGATTCAACATCGCGCTGGGCGCAGGCTTTGCGCGAAATGAGCAATCGACTTGAAGAACTGCCCGGAGCCGACGCCTTTCCAATGGACTTGTCGGCAATTATCTCAAACTTCTACTCGCGCGCAGGACTTGTTTACCTCAACAACGGACAGACAGGCTCGGTTACTTTCATCGGAACTGTATCGCCTGCCGGAGGCAACCTGAAAGAACCTGTTACCGAATCTACAAAAAAAGCGGCGCGCTGTTTTTACGCCCTGGCGCAAAGCAGAGCCGACAGCAAACGCTATCCTGCCGTTGACCCTGTTGACAGTTATTCCAAATACCTCGAATATCCCGAAATTTGCGAATATCTTAACAGCACAATCAGCGAAAACTGGACAGCAAACGTTAGCGAAGGCAAAAATATAGTTTTGCGCGGACGCGAAGCCTACGAACAAATAAACATTCTGGGCGACGACAGCGTTCCTGTTGAATACCACGACCGCTTCTGGAAATCGGAACTTATTGACTATATTATCCTGCAACAGGACGCTTTTGATGAAATAGATGCTTCGGCGCCGCTGAAACGGCAACAGTTTATGTTTGAAAAAGTGCTTGATATATGTCGAACAAAATTTACATTCGATAATTTTAACGAATGTATAGATTTTTACAAACATATAATCAATAATATGCGGCAAATGAATTACAGCGTATTCCAAAGCGACGAATTTAAAAATTATGAAACACAGTTGAACGAGCATATAAACGAAAGACGAACAGAATAATACAAAACATTGGGACGATACGAAATTGTCGTCTGTTGCCATGCAGATACGTAAAAAATGACAGCAGAATATCAAATATCACAGCGCTGTGGCGTTCCGAAAAACGGAAATGGCAGCTTGGCAGTGTTGCTGCAAGGGCAAAATAGACCTCGGCGGTGGTTTGCAGCGTTGCCGCAAGTAAGAAAAAGGTCTTGACGGCGTTTGCGAAAGCATTCGCAAGTAAGAAAAAGGTCTTGACGCGTTTGCGGAAGCATCCGCAAGCATGAAAAAGGTCTTGACGGCGTTTGCGGAAGCATCCGCAAGCATGAAAAAGGTCTTGACGCGTTTGCGGAAGCATCCGCAAGCATGAAAAAGATCTCGGCGGCGTTTGCGGAAGCATCCGCAAGTAAGAAATTTGAAAGTAAAATCCCAAAATTAGAGCAATATGTATTGAATATTGATGAAAAGAAAAATTTGAATATACATTAGTAGGATAAATGGAAGTATTACAAAAAGGTTGGCATAATAAATTGAATAGTTTGTTTCAGAATGTCCATTCTGAATTGACTATTTCAAGCCCGTACATTTCTGACGGCGGCGCTGATTTTTTAATAAAAGCTATTCCAAAAGAGTTTAAAGAAAAAGGATTGGTGAAATTTATTACCAACTTGTCGTCAAAAAATATTTATCAGGGAGCAACAAATCCTTATTCATTTAAGAAAATATTTGAAAACGTAAATCTTGTACAAATTTTTCATTTGCCGAATTTACACGCAAAGGTTTATATTCAAGACAATAAAGAGGCAATCATAACTTCGGGAAATTTAACGGCAGGTGGACTTTTCAACAACTATGAATATGGTACATATATCTTTGACAAAAAAGTAGTTTCATTAATAAAAAACGACTTAACAGATTATGGAAATTTAGGCGCTTTAGTAAATCTTAATGACATTCTCAATTATTGTAATTTGACAGAAAAAGTCAAGGATATATATCACAAAAAAGAAAAACATAAAAGCAAAGAACTTGATACTTTATTAAACAAAGCAATAAATGAAGCAGACGAAAAATTAATTGAATTAAAAATTACAGATGGAAAGATTCATACCGTATTTGAAAAAACCATTACTTACCTTTTGAAGCAAAATGGAGCATTAGAACAAACCGATATAAATAATTTATTAAAAGAAATTCATCCTGATTTGTGTGATGATGTTGACAGAGTAATAAATGGTGTACACTTTGGCAAAAAATGGAAACATGCAGCAAGAACAGCAATACAAATGTTAAAAAAACAAGGATTGGTAGAAAAACAAAACAATAAATGGATATTATTAAATCAAATAAACAATTAAACAAATAAAATATAATATATGACAAAAGCATTTCAGAAAATTTACACAAAACTTGAAGCAATCACCAAAGCAACGGTGAGTTTACACGCTCAGAACATAACAAACGATGAACTTGCAACCGTTGACGGGCGTTTGGCTCAGGTAATAAAAATTGATGGCGACATGGTTTCACTGCAAGTATTTGCCGGCACCGAAGGTATTCCTACCAATGCCGAAGTTGTATTCATGGGCGAGCCGCCGACTCTTAAAGTAAGCGACGACCTTGCCGGTCGCTTTTTCAACGCCTATGGCAAACCGGTAGATGGCGGCGTAGAACCCGACGGCGAAAAACGCGAAATAGGCGGACCTTCGGTAAATCCATATCGCCGAAAACAGCCTTCGCAAATCATTCCTACGGGAATAGCAGGAATCGACCTAAACAATACTCTGGTTTCGGGTCAGAAAATACCTTTCTTTGCCGACCCCGACCAGCCTTACAACAACGTAATGGCGCTGGTTGCACTGCGCGCACAGGTCGATAAAATCATACTTGGCGGAATGGGACTGTCGAATGACGACTTTTTATTTTTCAAAAAATCTTTTGAAAATGCAGGAGCGCTCGACAAAATTATATGTTTTGTAAATACAACCGACAATCCGCCTGTCGAACGACTGCTGATTCCGGATATGGCGCTTACTGCCGCCGAATATTTTGCAGTCGATAAAAACGAAAAAGTTCTCGTTTTGCTTACCGACATGACATTGTACGCCGATGCCCTTTCGATAGTTTCAAACCGTATGGATCAAATACCATCGAAAGACAGCATGCCCGGTTCGCTGTATTCGGATTTGGCAAAAATCTACGAAAAAGCAGTGCAGTTACCCGATGGCGGTTCAATAACAATAATTGCCGTTACAACATTAAGCGGCGGCGATATTACTCATGCCATTCCCGACAACACAGGTTATATTACCGAAGGACAGCTGTATCTGCGCAAAGACAGCGACACGGGAAAAGTTATCATCGACCCGTTCCGAAGCCTTTCGCGTCTGAAACAACTTGTTATAGGCAAACAAACGCGCGAAGACCATCCGCAGGTAATGAACGCCGCAATTCGCCTGTATGCCGATGCTTCAAATGCAAAAACAAAACTTGAAAACGGCTTTGACCTTACCGATTACGACGAACGGGCTTTGAACTTTGCAAAAGATTATTCGGAAAACATATTGTCAATAGACATTAATATCAATACAATAGAAATGCTTGACAGAACATGGATTTTGTTCGGCAAATATTTCAGTCAAACCGAAGTTGCAATTAAACAGGATTTGATGAATAGATACTGGAAGAGTTAATAATTTTGTAGAATTGATTGCAAATTAAAAACAACAAATAAATGGCAATTAAATACCAATATAATAAAACATCGCTCAACGATTTGAACAAACAGCTCAAAGTGCGCGAAAAGGCTTTGCCAACAATCAAAAGCAAAGAGTCGGCGCTGCGCATGGAAGTAAAAAAAGCGAAAGATAAAGCCGATGAACTGAATGCCAAACTTAGGTTGAAAATAAATTCATACGACCAAATGTCGGCATTGTGGGTCGAATTTGAACCTGATTTGATTGCAATTGATGACGTTGATATTAAAATCATGAAAATAGCAGGAGTAAAAATTCCCGTTCTTGAAGATGTAAAGTTTTTGCTTAAACCCTTTAATCTTTTCAGCAAACCGCTTTGGTATGCCGAAGGAGTTGCCATACTCAAAGACCTTGCATATTCGGGCTTGGAACTTGAATTTATTGACGAAAAAGCACGCCTTCTGGATTTTACGCGTAAAAAAACCACGCAAAAAGTAAATCTTTACGAAAAAGTTCAGATACCCGGATATAAGGAAGCAATTCTTAAAATAAAACGATTTATCGAAGACGAAGAAAACCTTTCGAAAGCAGCGCAAAAAATAGTAAAAGACAGACACGAAAAAATGGAGGAAAAAACAAAATGATAGTTCCAATGATGAAATATTCGATGATTGTTTTCTATAAGGATTATCAATCGTTTTTGCAGCAATTGCAGGAACTTGGACTGATTGACGTAACCATTTCGACTTGGAAAACAAATGATGAAGAAGTAAATCTTGTTGAAAAAATCAAAAATTACAAACAAGCGGCGCAACAACTGAAATCGGTTGCCGATACGCAAAAAAATCAACAGAATCATGAAAAAAATCTCAGACCGGAAAAAGCTTTGGAAATTTATAACAACGCAAGCAGTAAACTTATAAAACTAAAAACCGAATCAGACAAAATTTCCAAAGAAATCGCCGAACTTGTTGCCTGGGGCGAATTTGATGCAAACTGCATCGAAACGCTGCAAAAAGCAGGAATAGCATTGCATTTTTATGAACTGAACGAAAAACGCTTTGAAGAATTTAAAAAATTATGGGATGAAAAATATTCAATCACCGAAATAAATAAAATTAACCATACAGCATATTTTGTAATAACAGCGCCGATTTCCGAAGTTTTTGACTTTGATTTGCCTGAATTAAAACAACCTTCACTTACCCACAGACAGGCCTTGGAAAACATCAAAAAAATAAAAACGGAAATCGAAGAACAGCAAAATATTGTCAATCGAAGCGCCGTTTACATCAACGACTTTATTGCCGAAAGCGAACGCCTTTCCGATGATTTACACCTGTCGAAAGCCGTAAACAGCGGCGAAGAAGCCGCAGACGGAAAACTTATGATTATTGAAGGCTGGGCAACCGTTGATACACAAACAGAAGTTGATAGTTTATTAAACTCTTCGGGCGCCTTTTATATAAAAGAACGCCCAACTCCCGAAGACAATACGCCAGTGAAACTCAAAAACAACCGCTTTGCGCGACTGTTTGAATTTATAGAACAGTTTTATACACTGCCAAAATACGGAACAACCGACATGACGCCCTACTGCGCTCCGTTTTACATGTTCTTTTTCGGATTTTGCCTTTGCGACGGCGGTTATGGTTTGATATTTTTGACGCTGGGACTTTTTATTGCAAAAAAAATGAAAAACGACCTCCTTCGCAGAGTCGGCTGGCTGACGTTCTGGTGCGGACTTGCAACATTGCTGTTCGGAATGGCAACAGGTTCGTTTTTTGGAGTTTCATTAGGTAAATTTAAATTATTTGAACCCGTAAAAAACATATTTCTTGATTCTAAAAAACTCTTTTATTTTGCGCTTGGTACAGGACTTGT
This sequence comes from Prevotellaceae bacterium, assembly GCA_031277925.1. Taxonomy (GTDB): domain Bacteria; phylum Bacteroidota; class Bacteroidia; order Bacteroidales; family UBA932; genus JAIRKV01. Next base: position 12,537 of record JAITLJ010000026.1, read on the forward strand.
GCATTTGCTTTTGGGCATGGGCATCAAAGCATACAGCAAAGCAAAATATTTCGGGTTCAGATACTCTTTGTCAACAATTGGCTGGATGATTGTATTAATATCGGCAATTTCATCGCTGATTATTGTACCTGTATCAGGCTGCACCGTTCCTTACGGTTCCGAAATTTTTACAGGCGCTGTTGGATTAGGATTATTTTTAATGCTGTTCTGCAATTCGCCGGGCAAAAACGTATTTGTAAACTTTGGCGCCGGATTGTGGAATACATACAACGATGCTACGGGAATTTTAGGCGATACGCTGTCATATTTACGACTGTTTGCGCTTGGCTTGTCGGGTTCGGTTTTGGCAACGGTATTCAACAGTCTTGCAACAGGAATGAGTCCCGATATTATAATAGTAAAACAACTTGTTATGATTATAATTCTACTTATAGGACATGTATTGAACCTGTGCATGTCGGCGCTTGGAGCATTTGTACATCCAATGCGTTTGACTTTTGTCGAATTTTACAAAAATGCAGGATTCGAAGCAGGACAAAGAGCTTTTAATCCATTGAAAAAATATAAACAGTAAATAAAGACATGATAAAAATAATATTACAAAAAGCAGCAATTGAAATCAGGCAGCAGACAGTTATTGTTAATCATTAACATATATAATACAAATTAATTAATATAAATAATAAATAAAAGTAAAAATTAAAAAGGAAAAAGATTATGGAACCTATTTTATTAGCTTACATTGGAGTAGCATTTATGGTTGGACTTTCGGGTATCGCAAGTTGTTTCGGAACAAGTATTGCAGGAAATGCGGCTATCGGCGCAATTAAAAAAGACAGCAGCGTTTTTGGCAGTTGTATGATGCTTGCGGCGCTTCCGAGTACTCAGGGACTTTACGGCTTTGCCGGATATTACCTTCTCAGCAATTATTTAACTGCAAATATGACAATGTTGCAGGGTGCGGCAATTTTGGGAACAGGAATTGCTGTTGGAATAGTTTGTTTGTTCAGCGCAATCAGACAGGGACAAATTTGCGCAAATGGAATTACCGCTATCGGCAACGGACATAAAGTTCTCGGTAATACGTTAATTCTTGGCGCATTCCCCGAACTGTACGCAATTCTCGGAGTCGCTCTGGTATTTTTGGTTAGCGGAATGATTGGTCAACCTGTTGTATAAAATGAATTTTAAACAGAAATTGTGGTTTTTACTTTGTTGCGTATTGCTTGTTTCTGCATGCATACAAAACAAAGTAAAAACCGAAACAACCGACGAGCAGAGCGAAATTTATTATAAACCGACATTTTCAAAACGTTTTGTTATTGAAAAACGCGGTAATGATAAATGTTTGATTGTACATAATCCGTGGCAAGGTTCGCAAAATGTAAAATTCACATATACATTGACAAACGATGACAATGACGCTGTTCAAACAATAAAAATTCCCGTTGAACGCGTCATTTGTTTGTCATCAACGCATGTTGCATTTGTTGATTTTATTGATAAAACCGATAAAATTGTCGGCGTATCGGGAACGGGTTATATTTCGAACGAAAATGTTCGACTGCGTATTGCAGACGGTCAAATTGCAGATGTTGGATACGAAAATTACCTTTCGTATGAAGTTATCGCCTCGCTAAAACCGGATGTAATATTTGCATACGGCGTTGATGGCGAACTTGGTAAAACCGAAGCCAAACTCAACGAAATGGGAATAAAACTTGTTTATATCGGCGAATATCTTGAAGAAACGCCTCTTGCAAAAGCCGAATGGCTTGTTGCAGTTGCAGCATTTTTCGCCGAAGAAGAAAAAGCGATGGAAAAAATAAAAAACATCGAGCACGAATATAATCAGTTCAAACAGCTTGCCGAAAATGTAGAAATCAAGCCCAAAGTGATAATAAACGCTCCATACAGAGATGTTTGGTATCTTCCTGCAACTAAATCTACGGTAATAAATTTACTGAAAGATGCAGGCGGAGAATATATTTTTGAAAATGAAACAAAAGATTCCAAAGAAAGCAATCCTGTAAACATCGAATATGTTTATACAAAAGCGCTTGATGCCGGCGTGTGGATTAATCAGAATAATGAAACATCGCTCAGGCAGCTGCAAAATCTTGATGCAAGACTGATAAATATACCGGCGTTCAAAAGCGGGAATGTTTATAACAACAATAAAAGACTGAACAGTCAGGGCGGAAATGATTTTTGGGAATCGGGCGTTGTTAATCCGCAAATAATTCTCAAAGATTTAATAAAAATATTTCATCCCGCTTTATTGCCCGAACATCAACTTTTTTATTACAGAAAATTAGAATAAATCTGTCAAAATATAATTTTATTGTCGATTTGCTTGCAAGCGTTATTTTTCGTTATTGTTGTCAGTTTCATTATTAGGCATTTTACAAAGCCCGTTGAAAGTTGCGCCGCTTTCTATTATCAGTTTTTGAACAGTAATTTCGCCAACAAGCACCGATTTTTCTTTCAGAATAAGCACATCGTTTGCAATAATATTTCCTTTAATTTTACCTGAAACATCTATGTATGAACAATGTAAATCGCCTTTTATTTTACCTTTCAATCCGATAACAACACGTCCGGTTGATACAACAGAACCATCAAGAATGCCATCTATTCTAATATCTCCTGTTGTTTCTATTGTACCTGTTATTTTTGTGTTTTCACAAATTCTGTTGATATTTGATACTACTTGATCTGTTGATGTTTGTTTTTTGTCTGTCATATTTATAAATTATTGTTTGTTTAATATTTCATTGTATTTATTTTTGTCGAGCAATATATTTACTGCTGCCTTAAGTTGTCTGTCATCGGTCAGCATTTTTCTTATTCTGCCTTGCTGATAAAAATATTTGCCTGCAATTTCTTCATTTATCAATTGTGAAATTTCGTGTTTGTGTGTTTGTAAATCTCTGTTTTTATCGTGAGTTATTTGACTTTTCAAAGCTTCAATCTGTGTTTTAATATCATCGGTGTATTTTCCTTTTTGCACTTCTTCCGATAATTTTTCAACCATATTTTCAACCTTTGTTTGGTAATCATATTCTTTGTCTGCAAGAAATGCAATAAAGTCGCGATAATCGTCATCTGTAATTTCAAAATTTTCGGGTTTGTCAATATGTTCGTGTTTTGAAAAATAGTTTATTGCATAGTCCGACAATAAATTGCGCACTGCCAAACTTATTGCAATATCGCTGAATTCATCTGCTTTTACTTCAATGTCGGGCATTATTCCGCCTCCATCATACACTTTTCTGCCGTGTGCGGTATTAAATTCTTTTTTCAGTGAATCGGGAATTGTAGCAATGCTGCCATCTTCGTTGAGTTTCGAAAAATTGTGTGCCTGTATGCAGCGACCGCTTGGAATATAATATTTTGCCGTTGTTAATTTTATTCGCGAATTATAGCCTACCTGTCGCACGGTTTGTACCAGACCTTTACCGAATGTTCGCGTTCCTGCGATTACGGCGCGGTCTAAATCCTGCAATGCACCGGCAACAATTTCGGATGACGATGCCGAACCGCTGTTTACCAGCACAACAACAGGAATATCAGGCTGTAATGGTTCTTCTTTGGTTTTGTACGAATAGTCAAAATCTTTTATTCTTCCGCGTGAATATACGACTTCTGTTCCTTTTTTTACAAACATTCCAACAATATCGATTGCCGCTTCAAGCCAGCCGCCTGTATTGCCGCGCAAATCAATTATAAGCGATTTCATTTGCCGTGTCGCTTCAAGTTCGTGTAAAGCGTTTTTGAAGTCTTTTTGACAGTTTTGCGTAAACGACGACAGCGATATGTATCCTATGTTATCATGTATTATTCCGGCGTATGCAATGCCCGAAATGTGAATTTTTTCGCGTGTCAGTTTTATGTTTATTGTATCCGAAGTTTTTAGTTTCACTACGCGTGCATTAAGCGTTGTTCCCTGTTCGCCTTTCAGCAGATTGCTTGCTTCGGTTGTCGTTTTGCCTTGCAGCGAAACCTTATCGATGGATAAAAACATATCGCCCGAAACAAGACCAGCTTTATCTGCCGGAAAATCTTTGTATGTTTCCACAATCTGTATGTAATTGTTTTTTACGCCGACTATCGCTCCTATTCCGCTGTATTCGCCTGTTGTAGCCAAATCAAATTCTTCGCTGTCTTCTTCTGAAAGAAATGTTGTATATGGATCGAGTTCGTTCAACATGCCTTCTATACCTGATTTTACGATTTTGTCGGCATCTATATCATCAACATAAAGAAGATTCAGTTCGCGAAATACGGAAAAAAATATGTCAAGATTTTTCACTATCTTGAAATTGTCGGACGACGATGCTGCTGTAAAACAAATGCAAATCAATACGATTACAGCGGAAAGAATTATATTTTTAATCTTTTTTGACATTTTTCTGATTTTGCTGTGCAAAGGTAATTATTTTGTTTTATATACATTATATTTATTGAATTAAATTGACATAAAACAAAATCAATTTTGAATTATCGGTAATCAAGTGCTTCTTATCTGTCGTTCAAATTGCTAATCATCAATTAATTGCAGATTGACAATTCCCTGCCGCCGAACACAACGGATAATTGACGCCGCAAGTTATTTTAATACTATCATGCCAAATAATTTAGTGCAACAGCGAAAAACCTGTCCTGCTATGAATTGTCTGTCGGTCGAAACGAAATATCTGTGCATTACGTGCAGATTTATCACAAATGATTTGAAAAACCGCCGGCGCTCTGCACGTAAACTTTTCTGCTGCAAAATTTCTACTAATATTCAGTCCCTGACGGATGCTATTTACCATTTAAAAAGGTTTTAAACGCCGTATAAAAGCACGATTATCAAATTTTTGTCTGAAAAAAATTACTTTTCGATGAACAACTGCTTGACACTGTACCGGAACGTTTTTTTGTACGCTGCGTCAGTTATGAACACATCGAACAAATGTTTGCCAAAATATCTTAGGTTGAACTTATAACATAATTCATAAAGTTATTTTTGCAGATATTTCGGTTTGACGCCGCAAAATATATTTAACATTATATGTCTGATATACAAAAATATAGTATAAAATTGCTGCGAAAATAATATTTTTATATTTGCAGGTTGTCAGTTTTTATTATATTTGCATTATGTTAATAAATAATAATCAAATACAACTTTCAGATTGTTACCGTTATATAAATCTTAAAAAACGGGACGATTTTCACATCTCATAAACATTGATTTATTTAATTTCATTTTAAATCACAACAATAATAATATAAAATATAATAATTTAACAAAAATAATTATGGATTTACCATTTGCAGAATCATGGAAAATAAAAATGATTGAACCTATACGTAAAAGTACTCGCATTCAGCGCGAACAATGGCTGAAAGAAGCCGGTTACAACGTCTTCAAACTCAAAGCCGAACATGTATATATTGATCTGATTACCGATTCGGGAACAGGAGCGATGAGCGACCGACAATGGGCTTCGCTGATGATTGGCGACGAAAGTTATGCCGGCGCAACATCTTTTTTCAAAATGCAGGAAACTGTCAACAAAATCACCGGTTTTAAATATGTTTTGCCAGCTCATCAAGGTCGAGCCGCCGAAAATGTATTGTTTTCGTGTCTCGTGAAAGAAGGCGACTATGTTCCCGGCAACTCACAGTTTGACACAACAAAAGGACATATCGAATCGCGAAAAGCATTTGCAGTTGACTGTACAATAGACGAAGCCCGTGATACTCAACTCGAACTGCCTTTTAAAGGAAACGTAGATATACAAAAACTTGAAAAAGTTTTGATAGAACATAACGAAAAAATTCCATTTATAATTGTAACAGTTACCAATAATACCGCAGGCGGGCAGCCTGTATCAATGCAAAACCTTCGCGAAGTAAGCCTGCTTGCAAAAAAATTCAATAAGCCTGTTTTGTTTGATTCTGCCCGATTTGCCGAAAATGCATATTTCATAAAAGTGCGCGAGAAAGGTTATGCCGACAAAAGTATAAAAGAAATCTGTCGCGAAATGTTTACCTTTGCAGACGGTATGACAATGAGCGCGAAAAAAGATGCAATAGTGAACATGGGCGGATTTATTGCAACAAATATCGAAGACTGGTACGATCTGGCAAAAATCAAAGGAATTGTTTTTGAAGGTTATATCACATACGGCGGAATGAACGGTCGCGACATGAATGCGCTTGCCGTAGGACTTGACGAAAATACCGAATTTGAAAACCTCGAAACGCGTATCAAACAAATAGAATATTTAGCAGCGCAGCTTGATGAATTTAAAATTCCATATCAGCGTCCTGCCGGCGGACATGCCATTTTTATTGACGCTCCGAAAGTATTAACAAATGTTCCGAAAGAAGAATTTCCTGCTCAAACTCTTACTGTTGAACTTTATCTTGAAGCCGGAATACGGGGATGCGAAATAGGTTATATTCTTGCCGACCGCGACCCGATAACTCGCCAAAACAGATTTGATGGCAACGATTTTTTACGACTTGCTATTCCGCGGCGAACATATACAAACAATCATATTGATGTAATTGCTGTTGCGCTGAAAAATGTTTTCGACAGACGAAACAGCATAACACGAGGCATGGCAATAGAATGGGAAGCCGAATTAATGCGCCATTTTACAGTAAAATTGAAAAGATTGTAAAAATTTATTATTTTCTGTTCAAAGGCAATATTTCAATCCAATAACCATCAGGGTCGGATATGAAATACAAACCCATTTTTTCGTTTTCGTAGCAAACGCAACCCGATTCTTTATGAAATTTACGAACTTCATCATAATCGCCATCAACACGAACGCAAAGATGAAATTCGCAATCACCCAAACTGTACGGTGAGGTGCGGTCGCGCAACCATGTCAGTTCCAGCAAAAAATCGGAATTATACTTATCGCGTAAAAACACAATGATAAAAGAATTATCATCTGCAATTTGGCGCTTATATTCGGTAAATCCAAGAGTTTTTTCGTAAAACGCTATGCTGTTTTCGAGGTTTGATACATTGAAATTGTAATGGTCGAACTTTCCTTTTATTTCCATAATTAAACTGTTTTATATCACAAATGTATATTATTTTTTTCAATTATGCGCCCGCAAACAAATTTTAAAAATATATAACAAAAAAAATTACTTTGTATTTTATAAAAAAAAAGTATCTTTGTGAAAAATATCAGTTAATTTCAATATAAAAAAACATGAAAAAATTATTTTTATTATGTAGCGCAGTGTTTTGCATGTCGTGCGCAAGTCAGGAAAAGAAAAATGCAGACACACAAAACGCTGAATCAAAAAATGTAAAAGACATGAGTTTTGAAGAATTATTTACCGGCATTTCTGCCGAAGAAATCAGCGACAATGTATTCAAACTTGTAGGCAAAGACTTTACCGTGATTACATCAAGAAAAGACTCGACATTTAATTCGATGACTGCAAGTTGGGGCGGATTAGGAATTTTATTTAACAAACCTGCAACATGGTGTATGTTACGAGCGAACCGTTATACGCTCGAAATTATCAAAAATGAACACACTTATACTTTGTCGTATTTCCCCGATGAATACAAAGAACAGGTTTTGTTTTTAGGAAGCAAAAGCGGACGAAACACAAATAAAATGCAGGAAACAACGCTTACGCCTGTTCAAACGCCAAGCGGAAATATGACTTACAAAGAAGCGCGTTTGGTGTTTGAGTGTAAACTGACGGAAATTACAACTGTAAGTCCCGATGATTTTTTGAATCAGGAAGATAAAGATTTCATTCTGGGCGGTTTTGAAGAAGCCAAAGAATATCACAAATTGGTTTTTGGCGAAATTACCGGTGTTTGGATAAAAAAATAACCGAACATATTTTATTGATTATTTTGATGCGTAAATGAATGACTGGCAGTTGTTCAAGTTTTTATATTACCATAAAATAATGAATCAAAAAATTAAAAAACATTAATTCGGCGATAAAATCCGTTTCTTATTATATTTGGTATTAAAATATCAGTCGATTTGCATAATTTTAATTAACTTTGCCGTAATTTATAAATTTTGAATAATGATTAATGTCGTAAATATACGAAAAGATTTTCCTGTTTTAACCACAACCGTTTATGGAAATCCTTTGATTTATCTTGATAATGCAGCAACTACGCAAAAACCCGAATGTGTAATCCGTACAATCGATGAACTGTATCGCACAAGTAATGCCAATATTCATCGCGGAGTTCATTTTTTGAGCGAAAAATGCACCGAAAAATACGAACAGGCACGCGAAAAAATTCGACAGTTCATAAATGCTGAAAAAAAATCGGAAATCATTTTCACATCAGGAACAACAGGCTCTATAAATACGGTTGCAACTTCGTTTGGCGAACGATTTGTTTCTGCCGGCGACGAAATCATTCTCAGCGAAATGGAACATCATTCAAACATTGTGCCCTGGCAACTTCTGTGCGAACGCAAAGGCGCAAAAATCAAAATAATTCCGTTTGACGATAAGGGCATTTTACGTATCGATTTGCTTGATGCATTAATAAATGAAAACACAAAAATAATTGCCGTTACGCATGCTTCCAATGTTTTGGGAACAATAAATCCAATAAAACAAATCGTAGCCAAAGCGCATTTGTACAATATTCCCGTACTTGTAGATGGAGCGCAGGCTGCGCCGCACGAAAATGTCGATGTGCGTGATTTGGATTGCGATTTTTATACTTTTTCAGGTCATAAAATTTATGCCCCGACAGGCATCGGCGTACTTTACGGAAAAGAAAAAATGCTCGAACAAATGCCGCCTTATCAGGGTGGCGGCGATATGATTTCGACAGTAACTTTTGAAAAAACAACTTACGCCCAACTTCCGTTGAAATTTGAAGCAGGAACGCTTAATTTTATTGATGCTATAGCATTTGGCGTTGCAATCGACTATATCAACCAAACAGGACGACAGAATATTATCAACTGCGAACATAAACTGCTTGAATATGCAACACAAAAACTGTCGGCAATCGAAGGCTTGAAAATATATGGCGAAGCCGCTGAAAAAGTTGCGCTTGTATCTTTCCTTTTAAAAGATATTCACCATCTTGATACGGGAATGATTTTAGACAAAAAAGGAATCGCCGTGCGCACCGGAACTCTTTGTGCCGAACCGCTTTTGACACACTTCGGTAAAACAGGAATGGTTAGAGCATCGTTTGCTTTTTACAATACATTTGATGAAATTGATGTTTTATGCGAAAATCTTGAAAAAATATCATTAATGTTTAACTGATTATTTGAAAATGACTGTAAACGAAAAACAAAATAAAATAATAGAAGAATTTTCTGTATTTACAGAATGGATAGATAAATACGAATATCTTATCGAACTTGGAAAAAATCTCAAAACAATTGACGAAAAAAATAAAACCGACCAGCATCTTATAAAAGGTTGCCAATCGCGCGTATGGATTGATGCCGAATATGTTGATGGAAAAATTATTTACAAAGCCGACAGCGACGCAGTTATTACGAAAGGAATAATTTCGCTGCTGATTAGCGTAATGTCCGAACAGAAACCGGAAGATATAATAAACGCCGAATTATTTTTTATAGAAAAAACAGGTTTGCAGGAAAATCTTTCGCCAACGCGCGCAAACGGCTTATTGGCAATGATTAAACAAATGAAACTTTATGCGCTCGCTTTTAACGTTAAAAAAACGAAGTATGATTGAACTCGAAAAAAAAATAATCGCAGTTTTAAAAAACGTGTACGACCCTGAAATTCCCGTAAATATTTATGATTTGGGATTGATATACGAAATAATTATCGACGACAGCAAAGTTGTAAAAGTTACAATGACGCTCACAGCGCCCAACTGCCCAATGGCAGACGAACTTGTGGATGATGTTTACCGCAGCGTAAAAGCAATTGACGAAGTGACAAACGTTATTGTTAATTTAACATTTGAACCTGAATGGGATAAAAATATGATGACCGAAGAAGCCATGCTGGAACTCGGATTGTTGTGATTGCAATAAAATGAAAAAGTCAAAAACATATCTTCTTTTTGGCTCCGATATCGGCGACAGAGAAAAACACATAAACGATGCATGTAATTTTGTAAAAAATGAAATAGGCGAAATTATTGCCGAATCATCGCTTTATACATCCGAATCGTGGGGTTTTGAATCCGATGCGATGTTTTTTAATAAAGTAATTATTGTTGAAACCGATTTGAATGTTTTTAAAATCCTTGATATTACACAAAAAATTGAACTGAAACTCGGACGCACCGACAAAACAACCGACAAATATCAATCGCGCATAATTGATATTGATATTCTTTTTTACGATGATAAAATTATTAAAACGCAGCAACTTGCAATTCCGCATCCACAAATGCAAAACCGCCGATTTACCTTAGAGCCGCTGGCAGAAATTGCATCCGATTTTATTCATCCTGTATTGCATAAAAGCATTTCACAACTGCTTGCCTACTGCAATGACAAAAAAAATGTGGCATTGTTTGCCAATAGCAAATAATCGTGCAAATATACTTTTAACAGAATAATCATTCCGAATTATGACGGATGTAAAGCAGGGTCGGTGCAAATTGCTGTGCAATGACGAAAAAAAGATGTCCCTGACGAGGCATCTTTTTACATTCTTAAATCTTTAAAATCACGAAGTGCGACTGTTCTTAAATCTTTAATTTATTTTTTAAATCCTTTTTTAATATTTGCCACAGTAAAAATCCTATCAGTGCGCCATACATTATTATTGATAAAATTCCTGACAACGATGATTCTGTCCATGATTTATCAAGGCTCAAATCAAGGTTTGAGAAGCGTAATGCAGCGCTCATAACGCCCATTAATGCACCGCCTGCAATAAATCCTGATGCGAGCAGTGTTCCTTTTTCGCTGCGCTGTTTATTCAGTTCTGATTTTTTGCTGCGTGTATTAACAAACCAGCTTATTGCTCCGCCAATCAGAAGAGGAACGTTAAGGGTTAATGGTATAAACATTCCGAGTGTAAATGCTAAAGCGGAAATTCCGCAGAAGTTAAGAATTATTGCAATCACAGCGCCAATGCCGTAAAGTATCCACGGAGCGCCTGTGCCCGACATCAGCGGGTCGATAACTGCTGCCATTGCGTTTGCCTGAGGCGCTACCAAAGCGTCTTTGCCGACAAATCCATAAGTGTCATTAAGAATTATCATAACTCCGCCAACGGTTACGGCGGCAACTAAGGTTCCTAAAAATTTCCATTTCTGCTGGGTTGCCGGAGTTGAACCTAGCCAGTATCCTATTTTCAAGTCGGTAACAAAGCCGCCTGCCATCGATAGGGCGGTACAGACAACGCCGCCCATTATGAGCGATGCAACTATTCCTGTCGAGCCTTTTAATCCTGCGGCTACCATAATCACAGACGAAAGTATCAGCGTCATCAGCGTCATGCCCGAAACGGGGTTTGTTCCTACTATTGCTATTGCGTTTGCTGCAACGGTTGTAAACATGAATGCAATTATTCCGACAACCAGAACGCCTATGATGGCATGCATCAAATTAAAATCCATCACTCCAAATAAAAAGAAGGCAAAAACGACAAGTATGGTAAATATCAAGCCGAAGGCAACAATTTTCATTGGCAAATCGCGTTGTGTGCGCGTAATTTCCTTATTTGCGGTTTTCGATTTGTTTTTCATTTCGTTTGAAACCAAACCTATTGCGCCTTTTATTATTTTCCACGATTTTATTATGCCTATAATTCCTGCGGTTGCAATTCCGCCTATACCGATATGGCGGGCATACGATGCAAAGATGTCATTGGGCGACATGTCGCCTGCGGCGCTGTTGATGGCAGGATTTAGTATTTGCAAGGTTGCATCGCCAAGCAGAGGTAAAAGGGGTATAATTATAAACCATACCAGAAACGAACCGAAGCATATTATTGCGGCGTATTTTAAACCTACAATATAGCCAAGCCCGAGAACGGCTGCGCCTGTATTTATTCCGAAAAAAAGTTTTGTTTTATCGGCAACTGTCTGTCCCCACGAAAATACAGTGCTTTTGAATGTTTCTGCCCATATTCCGAATGTTGCGATAACAAAATCGTAAAGACCGCCGACAATTCCTGCAATTATAAGCAGTTTTGCCTGAGCTCCGCCTCCTTTTTCGCCCGAAACAAGTACTTGCGTTGTTGCAGTGGCTTCGGGAAAAGGGTATTTGCCGTGCATCTCCTTAACAAAATATTTGCGAAAAGGTATTAAAAACAGTATTCCCAAGATGCCGCCAAGCAGCGAACTCATCAATATTTGCACAAACGAAACAGACATGTCGGGATATTTTGCCTGAAGAATATATATGGCAGGCAGCGTGAAAATTGCGCCTGCAACAATAACTCCCGAACTTGAGCCTATCGACTGTATAATTACGTTTTCGCCAAGAGCGTTTTTGCGTTTTGCTACCGTAGAAAGACCTACGGCAATAATGGCGATGGGAATGGCGGCTTCAAAAACCTGTCCTACTTTCAATCCGAGATATGCTGCCGCTGCCGAAAACAAGGCAACCATTAAAAGTCCCCATAACACTGACCATGTGTTTGCTTCGGGGATTTTTTTATTTGCAGGCATGAGGGGCTTGTATTCTTCGCCCTGTTTTAGTTCTGTAAATGCATTATCAGGTAATCCGATAATTTTTTCTTCATTATTTTCCATATTAATTAGTGTTTTGAACTGCTAAATTATAAAAATTTTATCAAATGACAATTTTGTGTTATTTTATTGCATCTTATTTGCGATTGAATTAAGATAAAATCCGAACAGTATTTTAAACATTTTCAATGAAGCAGATTACAATCGGACTCGATTTTGAAAAAAATCAATGAAGCAGATGGCAATCTTGACAGGATTTTAAACATTTTCAATGAAGCAGATAGCAATCGGACTCGATTTTGGAAAAAATCAATGAAGCAGATGGCAATCCGAACAGGATTTTGAAAAATTTGTATATTAAAATCAGACTTTACAATATTTCACTTATAATAACATATCAGGCAATCGTCGGTCATGTTGTGATTTTAAACCTTTTCTGTCTAATCATATCAAAGATAATGTAAAATAAATTAAATTATTAACAGTTAAAACAGATTGTATTATGAAAAAATTATTAATTTTTGTATTGAGCGCCGCCCTGTGTTTTGCGGCAGCAGCGCAGCAAAAAGTTGAAAAAAACAGTAAACATGGAGTAAAACTTACGAAAGAAGAAATGGTAGAGAAGAAATGCAAAACAGTATCCGACAAACTTATGCTTGACGATGCTGCTGCTGCAAAGTTTACGCCTGTTTACAGGAATTATCTGAATGAATTAAGCGAAAATGTTGATTTCAAAAAATTCAGTGACGATAACGAAATGAATGATGCGGATATTGATAAAGATATGAAAAACGGTTTTGAGCGCAAGCGTAAACTGGTTGATATTCGTGAAAAATATTACGGCGAATTTCGCAAATTTTTGACGGCAAAGCAGGCAAAATCCGCGATAAAAATGGGCGATGCAACAAGAATAGACGGAAAACGGTTGGTAAATGCCGACACTTTACAGCGGCGTATTCCCAAACGACAGTTGGATTTTACTCACGACAAACAGCGGCTTAACAAAGAAAATCCTCCATTAAAAACAGAATAGTCAACAGTTCTGCGAATGAATAAAAAGACGGCTTCAAAGCCGTTTTTTTTGTTAATCAAAATACCTGTAAAGAATTGTTATTTCCTTCGATTTCGACATGTCGCCCGGATTTGTTCCTTTACGTCCTTCGGGGACAGGGACTTTGTATTTTGCAAAATGTTGAATCCATTCAGTTGTCATGTTGCCATTGTCGTCGCAGAAAGTCATTTTTTTTGCTTTGAAAACAGGTTTGCCTTTTTTGTTTTTGAAAGCAAGATACACAAGTTCGCTGCAATAATATTCGTCATTGTCGGGCGAATAAACGTAATCGTAGGGTTTGCCTAAATAAGTTTCCGCATTTTTTATTGCCTGTGGAATAATATCAAAATATTTGCTTTTCAATCTTCCGACCGCCACAATTGGTTTGCCATCAACTTTGCGCGAATTGTTCATAAATGTATCAAGCGCCACTTTGCGCACTTTGGGCGGCGTGGCTTCGATTACAAAAACTTCGTCATTTTCTGTCGAAACAATGCCTACATGAGTATAATTAACGCTGTCCGCTCCTGAGGTTACCTGAGCAATGGCATTGCTTAATGTTGTGCTTTTGCCCACCTGAAAGAGCAAATCGCCTGATTTCAGATCAAGCTGGGCAAAAATATCTGTTGTGACGGCAAATAAACTTATTGCCAATATTATTTTTTTCATAATGCTGTCTGGTATTTTTTTACAAAGAAACAAATTAATAATCAATATGCCAATTTTACAGGCAAAATTATGATATTTTTACTTAAAAACCGGCTAAAATATTTATTGCTCTTTACGAATAAAAAAAGCCAATGCCAATACATAAAACTTTTCTGTCGGATGTTTAGTGCAATGACGAAAAAACTGTCCCTGACGGGACACATATTTATAGAAAAAAACAATTGTTCATATTTTGCCGAATTTCTGCCTGTATCTGTATAAAACTCGGTATTTTATTTGATAACTTAGGCTTAATAAATATTAATAATAAACAATTTTGGTCTTTATTGAAAAGCGACTGTTTATGCGGTTTGTATTAATCGGTCTTTTCATCAAAATTTTTATTGTCTTTATTCAGTCGTTTTCGAGTATTTTCAAGAGTTTTGCTTAATGCTCCGTATTCTGTTTCGGTAAATATTTGTCGATTGCCGTAAAATGTATTTGCCGGTATGATATAAAATTTTGTCTTCCCCTTTTCTGCAGGACGGTGGCGCAATATAAGCGAATATTTGCAGTCGACAATACGTGTTGCCGTATCGTTTTTCACAACAGCAACATGAGCCATTGCGCCTATGTCTGTATGTTCGTAGTTTTGATTCGACACGGCATTTCCAAGCGAATACACAACAGCCGATTTGATATTTCCTGCATTGTCGGTTTGAACTTCCATAGGTTGAACAACATGAGGATGCGAGCCTATAACTAAATTTATTCCGCGCGAAGTCATAAATTGTGCAAGCGTTTTTTGTTCATCGTTTTGTTTCAACTGATATTCCAGTCCCCAATGTATAAGGCAAACAATAATGTCGGGTTTGTATTTTTCGGCAAGTTTGATGTCGTTGGCAATTTCAGCCGTGTCGATTAAATTTACAATATTCGGATATGCAACCGGCAGTCCGTTTGTTCCGTAGGTGTACGACAAAAAAGCGATACGAATTCCTTTCACGTCGGTAATTTGCGGATATGAAAATGTTTTTTCGGCAATATTTCTGTATGTTCCTACATGATATATTCCAAGTTTGTCGAGCGCATCAAGCGTGCGTGTAATTCCTTTTGAGCCTCTGTCACAACTGTGATTGTTTGCTGTTGACAGTAAATTTATGTCGATTTTTTTTAAGGCTTCTGCCAGCGCATCTGGCGCACTGAAACAGGGATAGCCGCTATATGGCGTTCCTGCCAGCGTAAGTTCAAGATTTGCAACTTTGAAATCGGCATATTCGATTTCATTTGCAACAAACGAAAAACATGAATCGTAATTATATGTTCCGTCAGGCGTTTTTGCTGCGCTTATTTGCGACATGTGTTGCATTATGTCGCCAATAAAAACAAGCCGTAACGTATCGCTGCCGGACAGGCGGCCTGCAAAGACAAGGAAAATAAAGACAGTCAAAAATCTGTGTTTCATAAAAACGTATCCACTTACGGTTAGAATATCTTTTTTGCTTCGTTTTTGAGCATGTTGATTGCAGCCTGAATCAAATTGCTTTTTCCGTCTCCCGTATAACTTTCAACAATCAGTCGGGCAAGTTCCAGCGAAGGATTTTCGGCGTTTGTTTTTGCAGCCGATTCGTTTATGTGCATTATAATGCTTTCTTTTGCCGCTTTCACCGTTTCCCATGCATCGTTGCTGATGTAAAGCTGCTGCGAAAGATTATGTTCAAATTCTTCGCGTACAGCCGAAAGCAGCAATACATGAAAATCCTGACTGCTCATATTTTGTTGATGTATGCGCAAAACAAGCGAAGAAGGAGATATGCGTTCCAGAAAAAGCGTTAATCTTTCGTAAGCCTGTAAACGTATGGTAATTGTGGTTTGTCGCGATGCTTTTTTCAATATAAAATTTTGCCGCATCTCGTCGTTTTTCAGCATTTTTTGCAAAACGACATAAACGCTGATTGCAACAAGCAATGCAGGCGCTAAAAAAAACATCAGTTGTGTTAAATCATTCATAATTTTTCTTTTTATAAAAAATTTTTAATCTACAAATGTACATGAAATTTTCTACATTACGCACATACGAAAAGGCATTTTGCTGTTTTTACGCGTTAAAGAAGATTGTGGAAGAATTAATGATTAACGGCTGTATCATACTGATTAACTTAAACCGTAAACCATTCAACTTTTTTGCGTTTTTTATTCGCATGACGGAATGATGTCTGCATTTCACTTCGTTATAGCCTGTGCCATATCATTAAATAAATCGTCTGTTGATTCCAGTCCTGTTGATATTCGTATTGTATTTTGGCTTATATCCATGCTTTTGCGAATTTCTTCGGTAAATGTTCCGAAAATTGTACTTGCAGGATGAATTGCCAGGGTTTTATTGTCGAATAAATTTGTTGCGCGCCGTATCAATTTCAAACTGTCGATAAATTTGAATGCTGCTTCGCGCGAGGCAAGGTTAAACGTGAACATTGCGCCTGCATATTCGCCAAACTGGCGCAGGCTTACAGCATAATAAGGATGATTTGACAGCGAAGGATAATTTACAGACGATACATTCGGCAATTTGCTTATTCTTTCAGCAAGATTTTTACATGTTTTCACCGCACGTTCGTAGCGAACAGAAAGCGTTTCAAGCCCTAATGTTTGCATGTATGCAACTTGTGGAGTCATGCAGGCTCCAAAATTGCGATATATTTCCATACGCATTTTAGCCGAAAAAGCCGGCAGCCTGTTTTGATTTGTTAGATAATTCAGTTTTTTGGAATGTTGCCAGTCGAACGAATCGTAATCAATTACTAATCCGCCCAAGGATGTGGCGCCGCCCGAAATGTATTTTGTTGATGAAACAACTTCAATATTAACGCCAAAATCGGCGGCATGAAAAGCAGTAAAGGGAATTATTGTAGTGTCGGCAATCAAAGGCACGCCATACTTTTTGCCAATATCCGAAAGCGCGCAAAGGTCGGCGATTTCCATTTGAGGATTTGTAATTATTTCGAGAAAGATAGCACAAGTATTTTTGTCTATTTTTGTTTTTACCTCATCGGAGTTTGTTAAATCGCAAAAGCGCGTTTCAACGCCGAAATCTTTCAAAGTAGAAGCAAAAAACGAATAGGTATTGCCGAATAAATGAGGCGAAGTCACAATATTGCTTCCGCTGTATGCAACAGTCATTAGCGTATTTGCTATTGCCGCCATGCCCGAATTGAACGACATAACTTCCGCTGCATTTGTTATCGTTTTCACTCTTTGTTCAAAATATTGAACGGTAGGATTGCTTATGCGCGAATATACATGTTCGGGCGATTTTCCGGTAAATGCAAGTTCCATTTGCGCCGCTGTTTCAAAATCGTATGCAACGGCGTGATATATTGGCAAATTTAACGAATTGTATGCATCTTTTGCAGGATACGGCTCGTGAAGTAATTTTGTTTCGTTCGACAAACAGTCAGAATTTTCTTTTTCCATTAATTTTATAATAAATTGAATTTTAAAAATGCCGTCAAAGGTAAATATAAATTTTTGTTTTCGATATATTTTTATTTGCAAAGGTTTCGTAAATATTACCAAATCCGAAAAAACAAAGTTGCTCTTTTATCGTCTTTTGTCTTGATACAAAATTGACAGAAAGAAATATCCGACCGAAAAATTTAATGTCTTATTGTTGTCTTTTTTTAATTCTTCATAAGGAACGACTGAATAACTTTATTTACCGCTTATTTTTTCAGAATATTAATAATTTCGTACAAAAAAAGATTGTTCTGTTATAGACATTGCTATCCGATACTGGCTTAATCGCGCATTTCCACACAGTCCGTTGTTGTCAAGTTCAAAAATTCTGTCGCACTTGCTGCATTTTACTCTTAAAACAGCATTGTTTACTATCTGCAATTTTGTTAAATCTATCGGACAGGTTCCGGCATAAGCGGCGTAAAAGTCAGATGTCATCATTCGGCAAACAATTATTCCGTGATCGTTGTATCCGCAACTGTTCTCTCCGCCGTTGTGATGGCACGAAGCAGTAATGGCAACTCCTCCCGGCGATGTCAGTACTTTATTAAAGTCGGTAAGTGGAAAAACTTGAAAAGAAACCTTTTGATACGGAATATTATTTTCGTATTTGTCTCCGCTGCAAGACAAAAACAAAAATAAAAAAGTTAAAAAAAATATGTTTTTCATTCTCATGTCAAAATAAATTTATAATTTAGCGCCCTGATATCAATATTTAAAAAACAAAGATAATGCAAAAAACACAAATACGGCTGACAATATTAATAATTTTTGCTCTGATAGCAACATCATGCGCAAAAAGAATAACAACCTGTCCTATGGCATCGTGTTCTACGGAATCAAAGCCGGCTGTGCGTTCGCAAAAATCTAAGGTTGCAGCGTATTCGAGCGAAGCGACGCCAAAAGTCAGTCGCAAGCCATTAGTTTCGCAACAGCAGGATTCATATCAGTCAATCAATAATCGGTCGGAACTGAAAAAAGAACAGCGCATGCGCGAAAAAAACACCCGATACTGGACAAAACAGGAACAGAAAACAACAAAAGCAGAAACTAAACAGGCAAAAAAAGAAGAAAAAGAATATCAAAAATATCTGAAAAAAGAACGTAAACGCCATTTACAGTGGCAGGATGACGATGTACGAAAACGTATCAAGAAAAATGAAAAGATAGCCCAAAAAGCAATGAGAAAAAAAGCAAAATAAATTATGGACACAGATGATATTTTAAAATTACTGCTGATAGCATTGTTCCTGCTTCCCGGACTGCTTGGAAAAAGAAAGAAAAAAGAAGAAAACCAGCAATCATACGATACTGAACAGTATGAATACGAAGACCCGTTTAAAGATTTCAAAAACTTTGACGACGATGATTCTTTTTCGGAAAAAACATTTGAAACACAGCAAATTCCAATCCCGATTCAGCTGCCGTCAATAGACGCAATTTCAGAAGAAGAAGGCACATCGGTTTTCACAAAAGAACAAATAGAAGCAGCGCTTGCATTAATAGCAAAACAGGAATCGCATAATGATGAAATATCGCAAAACGAAATAACAGACAAAGAAGATAATACAAAAATTAACAATGATGAACTTTTAAGTAATTTTGATGCTCGACAGGCTTTTATTTATGCCGAAATCATTAATTCTAAACAGTTTATCTGATATTTATATTTTATTTAAATATTAATTAAAACGTAACAGCAATTAAAAAATTTTTTATATTTGACAAAATAAATTATCTTTGTAAAAAAAACATAGAGTTCCGAGTTGCTCGGGATTCTTTTTTATTCATGTTTTTGAAAAATAAAATTTATGGCAACTGTAAATTACGTAACAGAAAAAGGACTGCAACGCTTACGCAAAGAACTTGAACAATTAAAAAACGTTGAACGTCCTAAAATATCGCAGCAAATAGCCGAAGCGCGCGACAAAGGCGACCTTTCGGAAAATGCAGAATACGATGCGGCAAAAGAAGCCCAAGGGCTTTTAGAACTTCGCATCTCGAATCTCGAAACTGTAATTGCAAAATCGCGGATTATCGACGAGTCGAAAATTAATATTTCGCAAGTGCAGATTATGACAAAAGTAAAACTCGAAAACCTTGCAACACACAGCATAATGGAATATACGCTTGTTGCCGAATCGGAAGCAAACATAAAAGAAGGCAAACTTTCGATAGGTACGCCAATAGCAAAATCGCTGCTCGGCAAGAAAATTAACGATGTGGTAGAAGTAAAGGTTCCATCAGGCATTGTAAAATTTAAAATTTTAAATATATCACGATAAAATCAATAATTTTATGGCAAGTATTTTTACAAAAATAATAAACGGAGAAATACCTTCGTACAAAATTGCCGAAGATGAAAATCATTACGCTTTTTTGGATATAAATCCTCTCGCAAAAGCGCACGCATTAGTCGTTCCCAAAAAAGAAAACGACTACATTTTCGATATCGACGATGCCGCACTTGGCGAATTTGTAATTTTTGCAAAACGAGTAGCCATGGCGATTGAAAAAAGCGTTGATTGTAAACGCATTGGCATTGCTGTTATCGGACTCGAAGTTCCGCATGCGCACATTCATCTTGTTCCTCTGAACAACGAATCGGATATTGACTTTAAAAAAGCCAAATTGCAACTGTCGCCCGAAGAATTTCAGCAAATAGCCGAAAAAATAAGAAAAAATTTTATTTAGTCGTCCCTTACTAAAAAAAGACAATAATAAGACATTGAAATTTTTGGATAATTATTTCTTTCTGTTAATTTGCATCAAAGCAAAAGAAGATAAAGAAAAAAAGTTCTTATTTTGCTGAATTTTTGCCTGTATCTATATAAAACACGGTATTTTTATTCGATATTTTACGCCAATAAATATTAATAATGAACAGTTGCAATACTTATTAAGGAACGACTGTTTAAATTTTTATTTGCGTGTGTGTTTAATTTCAAATTTTTCACTTAAATTTGCATAAAATTATTATCACGGTTAAACGATTTTAAATATACAGTATTTTTATTATAAAATCTTTAATGTTGTGTAAATGTAAATTTATATGCAATAATTTTAAAAAGCATAAAATGACAGACATAATTATTTAATACTAAATAACTAAAAAACAAAATTATATGGCAATAATTGATTTAGTCAGATGGTCGCCTCAAGGGAACAAAACGATTTATGCCTATCGTTTCCCCGAAACTAATCTTAGTACTTACACACAACTTATTGTGCAGGAATCGCAAGAGGCGGTTTTATTTTCAAAAGGGCAAATTGTTGGCAAATTCGGTCCGGGCAAACACACGCTCAACACCGAAAACCTGCCGATACTTCGCAATCTTTTCGGTATTCCTTTCGGCGGAAAAAATCCTTTTACGGCGGAAGTATGGTTTATAAACAAAATCCAAACTTTCAGTATTGATTGGGCTGTGAGCAAAATGCCGATTCACGACCCCGACTACAATACACAGTTGCCGCTCGTGGCAGGCGGTCGTTACGGACTGAAAGTGAATGACGCCGAAAAGTTTTTAATCAAAGCGGTCGGCACAAAAACAGAATTTACGCAGGACGATTTGACGGAACAGTTTTTTGGCGAATTTTCTACAAAAACCAAGTCGCAAATTGCTCAATATGTGATAAAACACCGAGTAGGCTTTAAATATATTTCCGCTGTTTTAGACGAATTGTCGGAATATCTGAAAAGTGCGTTAAATCCGTTTTGGGACAATCTCGGTTTGGAATTATTGCAATTCAGCATTACGGCAATTGATATTGATAAATCGACGCCCGAAGGACAGCGAGTAGCAGAAGCAATTGCACAGCAAAGCGCCATGTCGATTACCGGACACACTTGGCAACAGGAAAAAATGTTTGATGTTGCAAATAATGCAGTTGATGGTTTTGGAAGCGGTAATGGCGGACTTATCGGAGGCTTGATTGCAATGAATATGATGGGCGGAATGGGCGGAAACTCAGGCGTTGGCGGCGGAATGATGAATCCGCAGTACAACCAGCCGACTTTCGAAGGACAGCAACAGAATATTCAGGGCGGACAGCAACAGGGACAGCAGCAACAAATTCGCGAAGTATATTGTTCTAACTGTGCAAAGAAATTTCCAAACAATCACAAATTTTGTCCGCATTGCGGCGACCCTTACAATCCCTGTCCAAAATGCGGAACAGACAATCAGCAAAACGCAAAACGCTGCGTAAGTTGCGGAACGGTTTTGACAGGCGGCGGCGAAGCAGGCAATTTTTGCCCGAATTGCAATGTGCCGCTGGCGGCAGGCGCAACTTTCTGTGGAAATTGCGGTAATAAAGTTTCGTCGGGCGACTCTTGCAGCCGTTGCGGAACGCAGCTTGCGCCAAACATTAAATTTTGTCCAAAATGTGGAAATAAACGATAATCTTTAATTTTAAAAATTATGAATACGAAAAACATATTCTCGTGGCTGCTGCTACTTTTTGGCGAAGCAATTATTATTGTGGGCTTTGTTCTTTTCAGAGGAAATACGCCCGACGATATTTTGGTTTTGAATATTGTTGTCAGTTCGCTTGTTTATGGTCTGTTTTTCTGCAATTTCCGCGCTCCGTGGATTGACTTGAAAGACAAATCGCAAAAACAAATCGGCGCTATCGGTATCACCTGGTTTGCAATATGGTTTTACGCCATTGCAGCGATAGCCGTAATGTTTGCGGCAAATTTTCCTTTTACCGTTCAACTGCTAATCCATTGCGGATTACTGTTTTTATTGCTGTTGTGGCTTTCATTTTCACGCCATTCTGCCAACAAGGTCGCAGAAATTTATCAAGAACAAACCGTCAGTCGCAACGGCATTTTAGAAATGAAAAAGGCAATGCTTGCATTGAAAGATAAAATTAGCGAAACAGCAGAGCTGCCCGACAGTTTTATTCAACGAGTAAATTCGCTCGAAGAAAATTTGCGTTTTATTTCGCCAACCGAAAACGCTGAAGCGCACGACATGGAAAATTCATTTGTAAAAACGATAGAATCAATTCGTTTT
Source organism: Prevotellaceae bacterium (assembly GCA_031277925.1). Lineage (GTDB taxonomy): Bacteria > Bacteroidota > Bacteroidia > Bacteroidales > UBA932 > JAIRKV01. The sequence continues at coordinate 35,437 of JAITLJ010000026.1, forward strand.
GCCTTACAGAATTATTCGCTTAATGCAGAACAGATTGAAAATAATCTTAAAAAATGCGAGCGGCTTTATCAAAACAGAAAAAATATTTATTCAACATAAGAATTATAAACATAGGTAACAGTTCAATATTGACATGATGACAAGAAAAACAGTTTTAATTATTTCTGCGGCTTTGCTATTGTTCTGTTGTACTAATGCAACTACAAACAAGGAAACAAATATGAAACAAAACGACACAACTGTCACAAACAATGTAAAAAAGGAAGCAGGTGTTTTGCATGTGGATAAACAATCTAAAAATAAGCAAGATTCTGCCAAACAGATTGTTTCTACTCCCGATAAAGATTATTTGACAGGCAGGATCAGTTTTTCCAAAGACAGTCGTTTTGTAAAAATAGATCCCAAACATTGCAATGGCAGAACTGTATACGTAAGAACCGAAGTCGCCGAAGCATTTGAAGACATGCGTAAGAATGCGTTGAAAGACAGTATTGTTTTGTTTGTTTTGTCCGGTGCAAGAACTTTTGAACAGCAAAAAAACATTTGGGAACGCAAATGGAAAATATATCAAAATCTCGAACCCCAAGCAAGAGCTTTAAAAATACTTGCATTCAGTTCAATGCCCATGAGTTCGCGTCATCATTGGGGTACCGATATTGATATGAACAGTTTGGAAAACAGTTATTTCGAAAAAGGGAAAGGGCTTAAAATCTATCAATGGCTTACTGAACATGCACTCAAGTATGGTTTTTGTCAAGTTTATAACAATAAAAACATTAACAACAGGACAGGTTATGAAATGGAAAAATGGCACTGGAGCTATTTACCAATCTCGCACTCATTGTTGGAACAATATAATAATACCATACAAATCAGTGATTTCAAAGGTTTTTCGGGCTGCGAAACAGCAGAAGAAGTAAAAATTATTGACGACTACGTGAATGGTATCAATAGCGAATGTAAATAATAATATCAACTAATAAAACACAAAAAATGGCAGGTAAAATTTTCCCCGAATCAAGTAATATCTATCAAGATCAGGCAAAGATATTATTCAATTATTACAGCCATGCGGCTGAAAAAATCGTTGCCGAAGAGGAACGAATAGAAAAAGAGATTGCAATTCTCGAAGAAGAAAAAGCACAACGCAACAAAGACATATCCAAGCTTTGGGTGTGGTTGCTCACAATCATTCTGTTTTTCGTCTATTTTATCAAAAAAAGCGGATTAGAAAAACAAATCGCAGAAATAGACAGCCGAATTGCAGAATTTCGCAAGCAACATGCAGAAATTTTCCGCGACTACAAAGTTACCAAACTTGGTGTTGCTTATGTGCCTGTTGCCGACCAAATCAAGTACGAAGACAAAAGTTTCATTGTCGATTACACGGGCAAAGTGCCTGAATCGGAGGTAACGCTGCAACTTTCGCGGCAAAACGATTTGCTGATTGACACAATTTCCAATTTGGAAAGTTTGTCGAACGAAGCCCCAATCGTTGAAAGTTCCAACGACACCGAAACGATTGAAACAGACGAGTATTCTACTTCCATTCAAGAAATCAATCAGCACGATTATTTTGGAAAATTGGAACGCTCGTTACGCACTATTTCCTACTGTATGGACGACCTTGATACTACTTCGGTTTCGTTGCCGTTGGTTGCCGACAAAAGCGAATATCTGAATTATCTGAATGAATTCGCCACAACCGAAGTGCCTGAAAATGCGCCGATTATTTCTGTTTTTGATAAAGAAAAATATGCAGACAGCGTAAATAAATTTCAGGAACTCAATAAACTGAAAGATTCATTATCGAGCAAAACAGAGCAGTTTGAAGATGTTTTAAAAGGCTTAATGGTAACAATGGCAAATTCGGTTCAGGCAATTTCGGCATTAAAAATCGCCTCGACCGATAAGGTTATTTTTGAATCAAACAAAGCGCTTTATCAAATCTTGAAATCGCCTTACAATCACTATTCTCCGCAGTTGGAACACGAAGAGATAGAGCGTATCCGTCAAGAAAAATTTGATTACAGCGAGTCCGTTCAAGGTTACGAGCCGTTCCAACTTAAACCAAGTTCAAAAGTAAAATACAATCTCACTTCAGGTTTATGGACAGCGGAAGACGGCAGCGTTACCAATTTTCCGTTTGGCGTACACCAGATTTACGAGGAAATTGTTGCTCCGGTAGTTCAGAATTTGATGAATGAAAACCGCATTGAACGCTTGAAAATTTACAATCATATAAAAGACCAAAAGATAGATTATCTCAATAAATGGCATCAAGATACCGACAGTTTCTATCGTGCAAACCGTGCGGAAAGTGTCGATATTATCAATTTGATGCAGGCAAGTTTGCGTGAATATGTGGCGGCGTACAACACGCTTGTTTCGCTGCAAAAAACCGAAGACAGTATGGTGCAGTCGGGCGGCTCGCTTGATGCAACAGTCGTAGAAATTACCGACAATTCAGCCGAAACGCTTGCCGCATTTGAAATGCAATCGCAAGAGTTCCAAAGAGTGCAGTCCGATTTTGAAAATTATATGGAACGCCTCAAAGAAGATATTGATTTGAAAGCGGAAAAATTTGGACATATCGAATATTACGATGCAAAACTGCGCGATGGAAATGCCAACGAGTTGGCTGTTGCCGCCAATGAAATTCACGATTTGGACACTCGCCGCAAACCGCTTGCAACCGTCAATCCTCTTTTTGCAAAGCAGTCGGAACTTCCGCCTGCGCCGCAGGTAGAAGATATTACTTTTGAACATATTTCGCTAAATCTACCGAATATTGCTAAAAATGCTTTGGAAGAATTGAACAGCGAAAATCAAGAAACTGCGGAAACTGAATTTTCTGAAAATACTGTTGAAAACGAAGTCGAAGAAGAACAAATCGTTGAAAATGAAAATTCAGAAAACGAATTAGTAGAAGAAGTCGTTGAAGAAACCTTTATCCCCGAAGTCCCGAATGTCCTAACCGAAGGCGCAGAAACTTCTGAAGAAGAGGATTACATTTATGATGAAGATGAATTGCAGGAATTGGAAGACGAAGATTTGCTTGATATTGCGAACGAACTCGGTATTGAGTTTGAAGCCGAAAGCATAGAACGCGAAGAAATTATTGCTGCAATTCTTGAAACGCAGGACGAATACCGTGATAACGAATAAAAACGCAAATTATGGCTACATTTAATTATACAGTAGATACCAATCCGATGGCTGCGGAAATAAGCAGTGTATCGCAATATGTGGCAGGCACGACAACTGCGGTTGTTGCAATGCAAACCGCCGTAGTAATGGCAGAAGCAAAAGCCGCCGACCACGTTTGTACGAATGTAAATAAGGGATTTTTTACGCTAATTCGTTCTCAAATTTCGCAAAAAATGGCTAAACTGCAAAGCGAAGTCGATTCGCATTTGATGCAACTCAATCAGCAGAAAAAACAACTTTTGGCAATAAAAGGGCGAATGGAACGCGACTACAATATAATTTCTAGCCGCTACCTGAAACTTTTTAACGGACTGAATCAGAACTTAAAACAGCGCATTTTTGATTTGGACAAACCAACCATTGATTTTGCTGTTCGCGAAATTGAAAAAGTATCAAACCGTACAAAATATCTGACGGCAACCGTTCCTGTAACACAACTCGAATCGTTGGCTATCAGCCAAAAAATCATTGCCTCGAATGTAAAATTTCGCGGAATGAAAGTTATCGGCTCAATGACCAACTTCCTTTCGGATATGAACGAGCAAAAACGCCTTACCGAAAAGATATTGCTTTCAGGTTCAAAAGTTAAAAATGCAACATTGGCAATACCTGTTATTATCAGTGAAATGAATTTTGACAAATTCGACAACAGGAACATTGATGTTACGGTTAGCAAAGTACAGTTAAGTCCAACAACGCAATTGGCTATGAAAAATATTGTAAATCAGAATGTTGATAATTTACAGTGGCAAAAAACAGCAGATATTGCCAAGGAAGTGAAAAGCGAATTTGGCAAAATACTTTCTGCATCCAATTCGTCTCAACGTGTTAAAAACATGATGAACAAACTGTTTTTGGCAAATAATTTTCAAACCGTTAAAAACAACGCCTTATGAGTTACAGTAGAAGATACCACGAAAGGATAGCCGTCCGTTATTCAGGTTCAAAAACAGTATCTTACCCTGCTTCTCAACACGGCGGTAGCCATACTGTTTATTATGATGGAACAACTTACGAAGATATAAATGTCAATATTAATGTAGATACAAATCCGTTTGACAAAAGCGTAGCAGGCTGTAACGCTTCGGTTTCCGCTCTCACAGGCGCAGTCGTTGCAACCGAAGCGGCGCAAATTGCCTCTATTGATGCAAATTCAAAAAAAGTAGCAGGTACAATAGTTAATGGATTTTTCGACTACATTCGTTCCGAAATCAGTCAGCAGGTAATGGAACTCTCGCAAAACATTGATGCCCATTTGTTGCATTTGCGAGAATTGGCGAAAAATTGTATTGCCAAGCAAAAGCAGATGGAAATTGATTACAACCGTATTTCGAACCGCTATCTTAAAATTTTTGACGATCTGAATAAAGAATTGGAAAATCGTATTTTTGCCTTAGACAAACCCGCTTTCGTTTTCAAAAGAAACATTGATAGCCATTCAGACCGCACAAGCGACAATGACTTGGTTAGCACAGTTGCCGTTTTCGGGCGCGAAGGCGGCGAATTACAGGCGAAAATTTCCGCTTCCGTTGCTAAAAAACGCGCGTTAAACGCTATCAATAAGGCAAATATTTTTCTTTGGAAACAGAAAAAACTGCAATCTACCATTAATCAAAGTATGCTCAACAAAAGCGTTGACGCAACTCGTTTTTCGCCCGTTTGTTTTGTAGAAACCAGCGACGATAAAAATCCAACAGTAAGGAATGTATATCAAGCCGGTTTTTTGCCGAAAATCAATCAAAATGAACTGGTCGAAAAATTCAAATCTCAACCTTGGTCAAACGGCACAAAAGAGCAAAAAGACAATATTCAACGCTATTTCAATTCGGAAGTAAGCAATGCTTATACTTCTGCAAATAAACACGATGAGCGTGTAAAAGAAACGCTCGTCAAAATTTTTAATATAAATTCAATAAAATTTGTATAATCTTAAAAAAATAAATCATAATGAAAGAATTAAAAGAACTTCGTTTTAACGAAAGCAATATACAGTTGAAAGACAATCTGATACGCGGCTCAATTTTGCCCGAAAAAGTTGCAGAACTTAACCGCACTGTCACAGTGCAGGGCGATACGGTTGTGGAAGGACCTGTTTATGCCCACAAACTTGAAATCCAAAACGGCGACCTCGAAATTCATGGCGCAGTATTCACACAGTTAGAACTTTATGTCAACAGCGAGGCAAAAGGAAATGTCGCCTTCAAAAAGAGTGTCGGCTCGGTAAATTCTATCGTGTCGCGTGCGGCAAACTGCAAATTGTTGTTTTATTCCGATATTAACGCCAAAAGTGTAACGCTTTACAACGCTTTTGTGGCAGGCAGCATTTATGCAGACGAAATTATTTTGGAAAATTGTGTAGTTATTGGCGGCGTTTTTGCCACACAGCAAATCGACCTCACAAATTCCATTGTCGGCACATTCAACACTCCTTCGGTACGCATTGCGCAAGCGGTAAGTTTGCTGTTGCCAAGCGCTTTTTCTATCGAAAAAATTATTGTGGCAGCCGATACAAAACTCTATAATTTGAGTTTGGCTGATTTAGGCGCTCTGTACAAAGGATTTCCGCAAGCTGCCAATTCAGGCAAAATAGAAATGAATACAGAAACAGACGAAGTAAAATCTACGCTCGCCAACGAGGAAATTCAAAAAACCTTGCGCAGTTACACCGTAATCGGCAAAGTTTTGGCAGCCGATTTGCTCGACACCGACAAATTTCAAAATCATTTCTTGCTCACTGCCGCTTCGCTCGGTACACAACTGCTCAAAACCTACGATATGGGCATCGATAAAGACGGCAAACCGGCAACGTTGACTTTGGACAATATCCGCAATTTTTTCTTTGATATTCTTGCAGGAAAAATCGAAATTCAAGCAATGGACGGCAAATTTGATATTTCGCAAATTACAAAAAAATTCTAATGCAATTCGGAAATTTATGAAACTCATATTTTTTATCACCGATTGATATAAATCCCTAATAAAAAGAGATTGTATTATTTAGTTGCTCCTTACTGAATATTGCAACTGTTTATTATTAACAGGTTATACTCAAACGATATCAAAACAAACTAAAATATAATGATATTTTATTGATATTCAATTTGTATAAATTACAGTTTGATGGCGTTTTGGTATAAAAATCAGTAATTTATTTTAATCTAATTGAAATTTTCGGATGGATTCTATATAAATTGAAATGAATATTCATGTTAATTTATTTTACCTTTGCACGATTTTTAAAAGTTGAAATGCAAAGCAAAAAAGTGTCATACAAAATTTATATTCAGATAATTCTTGCCAATATTTTCTGGGGCTTTTCGTTTGTATGGACTGATATTGTTCTTAAATCGAGCATTACGCCGATTACGCTTGTTTTGATACGAATGATTTTTGCTACAATTTTACTTGGTTTGTGGGCAAAACATACCGGTAATATTCAAAAAATCAAAATCAAACATCTGAAATATTTTTTAGGATTGGCAATGTGCGAGCCATTTTTATATTTCTTATGCGAAACATACGGCCAGACAATGGTATCGCCAACGGTAACAAGCGTTATTGTTGCAACAATTCCACTGTTTACATCGATTACGGGTTTTATCGTTTTGAAAGAAAAAATCGGTTTGACAACCGTCATCGGCATAATTGTTTCGATGATTGGCGTTATTGCCGTTGTTTTTATTGGCGACAGCGATTTAAGCGGACAGTTTATTGGCGCTGTTCTGGTTTTCGGAGCCGTTGTTTCCGCTATCGGATATGCTGTTTTGGTGAAATACATAATACACCGATATAATGCAACTACTCTCGTTTTTTATCAAAACTTTATAGGTTTGATATATTTTATTCCCTGTTTTTTTATTGTCGATCTTTCGCATGTGGGCGATATGAAATTTACATTTGAGGCGATTTCTTCGCTCGTACAGCTTTCTGTTTTTGCATCGGTTATTGCCTTTATTTTTTATTCAAATTCAGTAAAAGTATTGGGTGTAATAAAATCGGGTGTGTTTTGTTATATAATTCCCGTATTGACTGCTCTGTTTGCTTTTTTTATGATAGATGAACATCTTAAAATGGCTCAATGGCTTGGAATGGCTGCGGTAATATCAGGTTTATTCATTTCGCAACTGTCAAGGACAGAATAAGTTTTTTTTGAGCGGAAAACGAGGTTCGAACTCGCGACCTGCGGCTTGGGAAGCCGCCGCTCTGCCAACTGAGCTATTTCCGCAATATAAATATGCTTAATATGTCTGCTTTTTTTGTTTCATCATTTTAAGTATTGATTCAAAAACAGATAATCCATCGGTATTGCCGAGATTTTCGTCGGCAGCGCGTTCGGGATGCGGCATCATTCCGTAAACATTTCGCTTTGAATTGCAAATGCCTGCAATATTTTCGAGCGAGCCATTGGGATTAAATTCATCCGAAATTTTTCCATCTTTGCTGCAATATCTGAAAATAATCTGTTCGTTTTTATTCAGTTCGGCAAGCGTTTGTTCATCGGCAAAATAACGACCTTCGCCATGTGAAATTGGAATTTTCAATGCCTTTTGTTTGTCGAGAAAATATGTAGGATAAGCATTTTTTCCATCGGGAAGAATATAAATATTGCGACAAATGAATTTTTGATTATTATTGTGCAGCAGCGCTCCGGGCAACAGATTTGCTTCGCACAGGATTTGAAATCCGTTACAAACGCCAAACACAAATCCGCCGGCGTTTGCAAATTCTATTACTTTATTCATTACGGGCGAAAATTTTGCAAGAGCGCCCGAACGCAGATAGTCGCCGTACGCAAATCCGCCGGGAAGCAGTATGCCGTCAACATTTTGCAAGTCGGTATCTTTATGCCAAAGATGCACAACTTCCTGACCAAGAATGTTGCGCATTACGTAAATCATATCATGGTCGCCATTTGAACCGGGAAATATTACTACACCAAATTTCATATCTGTTTTTTAAAATTATGCAAAAATAAGCAAAAATATTATTTTGCAGCAATAATTATCATTTTATCAATATTTAGTTGCTCCTCAAAAACTGTATAAATTACTTATTAATTGCAAGTTAGATATAAAAAACAATGTGTGTAAAATTGCAGATTAACGATTTAAGAATTTAAAGGTTTAAAGCATATCATTGCAAACTGCTTCGCTGCGCTCGCAGTTCGCAATAACGAAAAAACTGTCCTGCTTTTCAGGCTTATATCAAAACGGTATCAAAATACCCTGAACTGTAATTTACATAAATTTAATATCAGCAAAATACCATTATATTTTAGTCTGTTTTGATATCGTTTGAGTATTGAGAAAAAAGATATAAAGAAGACCTTTGTTTTTTCCTGTTATTTCCATCTGTTTCTTCAAATTCCATGCCGTTGCCAACATTAACACATTTATTTGTATGTCTTTAACTCCATGCAAATAATTTTGTGCCTGCCTGAAACAAAAAATTGAAATAGCAAAAGATATTACATGCACGAATAACAAAAAAGGCTACCGTTAACCGACAGCCTTTAATTTTAATTTACGTGAACGCAGCATCAGTAATTTGCTTTCATAATTTCAAAATACGCTTGCGGATGCTTGCATGCAGGACATAACTGCGGAGCCGATTTGCCAACATATATAAATCCGCAATTACGACATTGCCATGTAATTTCGCGGTCTTTTGCAAATACGCTTCCACATTCGATATTTGTCAAAAATTTGCGATAACGCTCTTCGTGTCCCTTTTCGGCAACCGAAATATTTCTATACATGCTTGCAATTTCCGCAAAACCTTCTTCGTCGGCAACATCTGCAAACATTGGATAATCATGCGACCATTCTTCGTGTTCACCCTGCGCCGCCGCCAAAAGATTTTCGGCTGTCGTGCCTATTACTCCGGCAGGATAACTTGCCGTAATTTCAACCATTCCGCCTTCCAAATATTTGAACATACGCTCTGCGTGTTCTTTTTCCTGATTGGCTGTTTCTTCAAAAATGGCTGAAATCTGTTCAAAACCTTCCTTTTTTGCCTTGCTCGCAAAATACGTGTAACGCATACGGGCTTGCGATTCGCCTGCAAATGATGTCAGCAGGTTTTTTTCTGTTTTTGTTCCTTTTATGCTTTTCATTTTTTTGTTTTTTAGTTTATATTTGAGTTTACAAATACAAAATTAGCATAAAATTATCAGATTACACACAAACAGATAAAATTATTACACAAAATTTACAGAAAAAACTGCTGTTACGCAGAAACAACACTCTATTGACCCTGTGTTTTATATTAGGATAACGGGACGATTCATAGCATAAAAAAGTTATTTTGCACCTCAAAAATCCCTACAAATGGGGATTGACTGCAAATATTATACCCTTTACCTTTGTATTTTTTATTTAAAAACATTTTATTGAAATGGATACAAAAATGAAAACAGCCTTTTACTGGCTTTTGCTTGGGACTTGTTTCCTTACACACACATTGTTACACATGTACGGGTTGTTCTACGACGTGGATATTCGACTGCCAGACGCTACAGGCGAAATATCACTTGGCGTGCAGGCTTTCAATACGGTGATTTTTACCGGCACTTTCCTGATGGCGTTGCTGTCGATAAACCTTTCGGGAAAATGTTTTCGGTGGTTTTCACTCGTATGGAGCGCCCTGTTTTTACTGCTCAATATTTTTCATCTTGGGGCTACGTTGTTTATGGAAAAATTCGACCTTTCGCAGCTTAGCCTTTTGACGTTTGCGCTTGCGATAAATGTACTGTTGACAGGCGATTTGTGGGAACGTTTAAAAAAATGAACACATTTATGTATCATCACAGACCGATATTCTGCACATGCTATCTTCTTTTGCTTATGTCAGTCACATCGAAAGACCCAAGCATAAGCGGCGTAGTGACAAATTGTGCCGACAAACAACCCCTTGCAAATGTTACCGAAGGCTCGCAACCCGTAATCTGCGCAACAGCCACAAAAAGCACAGCCGTTACCTGTAAATATTGGCGGTGTAAAAAAATATTAATTACGAAACAATATAAAACCGTATAAATAAATATTATGATTAAAATATTATTAGATTTCATTCAATTTCTGAACACCCTTGCGCCCTTATTCATGTCGCTGGCTGTTCTTACGCTCATCTTTCTGCTGTTGGCAAAATCAATCAAGAAACATGCAGTCATTTATTATTTTGTATTTGCGATACCCGCGATACTGTTCATTCTAAGGCAGATATTTTCGTCGTTCGGAATAACTGTCTTTGAATTTTCGCGCGGCTCAATAATCGGCAGCATCCTTCGCGAATACGTTCACACATCGGGCTTTTCCTTTCCGTTGCTCATCATCATTATGTATATCGGCGCTCTGCCTGTGCGAAACAAGTATGTAAAACGATTGATGATGATTCGGAAAGAATTGTCGATCATTTCCGGTTTTCCTATACTGATTCACGCATGGGTACGATTGCGAATGGGTCTCGGCTCGTTCGATTACTTTTTCGGCAGCGGCGAGGCTGTAAGAAGCAGCGTTGGCGCCGGTTTTTCAAATGCTGTTTATATGCTTGGAATCTTTATGGCGATACTCTTTATCATTCTTTGGGTAACGTCTTTCGATATGATGCACAAATGGCTGGGTTCTCGGCGGTGGAAAAAAGTTCAGCAATGGTCGTATGTGCTGTATGCCATGCTGTTCATCCATGCTATGGGCATACAGGTCGGCTCCATGTTGAATCCCAGAGAAGGAAGAGGAATGTCGGAATCTGCGGTTGAAGTAACAGCAACAACGTCAGGCAGGCCCGATAATCGCAGCACCGAAAATCAGGAATCGCAACAACGAACAGGAAGAGGCGAGCGCGGTGAACGCCACGACGGACACGCAGTACAACCGGTCGACAGCGCAAACCGTGCAAACAGTGATAACAGGACGACCGACAACGGCAACCAAGGATTGCAGCAACAAGCGGGAAGAGGCGAGCGCGGTGAACATCATGATGGAAACGCAATACAACCGGATAACAGCAACAACAGTACCGAAGCGGCAAGACAGGCAGGAAGAAATGTACGTCAGCCAAGTTCGGCTTTTGCGAACATTAACATCAGTCCGCAGGCAAAACGATATATACATATCGCTTCCCTTCTCCTGATTTTCGGGTCGTATTTATACCTCCGGTTGAGAAAGGCAAAACAGGACGCCGCCAAAAATTGAATCGCATGGTAAAGTCGCATGAACACGCTAAAAAAACTTCAATCCTACGCGGGCAACAGGAAGGCGCTGTTTCCGGTTTCGATGGTTTTGTCGGCGCTGGCTGCGCTGTCGGGATTGCTGCCGTACGTTCTTAT
>JAITLJ010000028.1 GCA_031277925.1 Prevotellaceae bacterium
CGCCTGAAGTAAATCCAGCAGAACACATATGGAGGTACATCCGAACAAATGGAGGATTTAAAAATAAAACATTCAACACAATAGAAGAAGTTGAAAAATGTTTGTGCCTAGCTGTCAACAATTTATTATCAGACAAAAAAACAGTACAATCAATTACCGGATTTAAGTGGATTATGAACTCAATTAAGGAGATATGATAGCGATTGAGTGTTATTAAGTAAGAACTAAATAATTATCTGTCGGTATTTATTATTTGTTTTTTACACTTAATTGTATGTAAACAGGAAGATGATCGCTTATTCCGCCGTTATATTTCATTCCTGTAAATGTTCGTTTTGGCTTTGCTCCAATATATGCCTTATCTTTTTCAAATAAATACGAAGCATTGAAAATTTTAAAATCCGATTGAGTGCAGCTTATTTTGTTGGCATCGTCAAGCATATTTCCCGATACAAACATTAAATCAATAAATTCCCAAACTCCCTGAAATTTAATTGTGCCTTCGCCTTTTTCCGATAATGATAATGCAAGATTATACAAATTCTGTCCGCTTATTTTGTCGAAATTATTTTTTGCCTGCAATATTTTTGTTACAGGATCACTGTTTGGTGTATCATTAAAATCGCCCATAATCAAAATATTTGCATTATTGTTTGTATTAATAATGGAATCGTACAAACGTTTTAATTCGCTGGCAGCAGCAATTCGACGCGGCTCGCTTGTTTTAGCGCCTCCCCGTTTAGATGGAAAATGATTAACAAAAATATGTAAAGTGTCAACTCCGCAAAAAATGCCTTTTGCATAAAGAATTTCGCGAGTTTTGAAGTTTTGCGAAACGGCATAAAAATTTTGATACAGCAACTCAAAATCAGCAGGATTATAAAGTAAGGCAACATCTATTCCTCTGCTGTCGGGCGAGTCGCGATGAACAATGCGATAATTGAATTTGGCAAGAGGAGTTTCGTTTACGAGCTGGTTCAGCACAAAACGATTTTCGATTTCGCACAAACCTACAATCGAAGGAACTTTTCCTTCGCCTGCTGCAATGATAATTTTAGCCAGTGCATCGCGTTTAGCCAAAAATTTTTTCCATGTCCAATGATATGAACCGCTTGGAGTAAAATCGTTATCAAGAGTTTTATCATCATCGAAAGTGTCGAAATAATTTTCGGTATTGAAAAACATCGCTCTAAATTGCGATATTTGAGCATTGACATATTCAGTTGATTTTAAGAATATTATCAATATTATGATATATTTCAATAAAAATTTCATAAAAAAACATATTTTTAAATGCAAAATTAGAAAAAAAAATATAATTTTGCAGTCTGTAATATTTTAATATTTAATATTAATATTCTATCACCATGAAAGATATAACACAAAGATTTTCAAAGACAGCAAAAAGCATGCAGCGTTCAGCAATCAGAGAATTGTTGAAGTTTACAAATAATCCAGATGTCATTTCATTTGCAGGCGGATTTCCTGCTCCTGATTTATTTCCAATAGAAAAGATGAAAGAAGTTGTTTGCGAAGTATTAGACGAAGACGGCGCAAAAGCCTTGCAGTACGGCGAAACTGAAGGCGATTCGAAACTTCGCAGATTATTGGTAGAACGGTATAACCGACAGGGATTTAATATAGATGTAAAAAATCTCGTAATAGTAACGGCATCGCAACAGGGACTTGACTTGATAAGTAAGGTTTTTCTGAATAGAGGCGACAAAGTTGTGTGCGGATTACCATCATATCTCGGAGCATTGCAGGCATTTAATGCTTACGGCGCCAATATGATAGGAATACGCTACGATGCTGCGCTTGACAACACTTTGGAAGTTTTGCAAACATTGAAAGAACTTCCGAAATTTATTTACACAATTCCCGATTTTCAAAATCCTTCGGGAGTTACAATGAGTGAAGCAGACCGGCGCATGGTTCTTCGAATTGCAGAAAAATACGATGTTATGGTAGTCGAAGACTGCCCGTATCGCGAAGTGCGCTTCGATGGCGAACATATAAAAACCATGTACGAATTGGATAATTCCGGACGTGTTATTTTGCTCGGTACATTTTCTAAAATTTTTGTTCCGGGATTTCGGCTTGGCTGGGTTATTGCACATGAAAAGATAATAGATAAGATTGTAACTGCAAAACAATCAGTTGATTTATGCTCGCCTGTACTTGACCAAAAGATAGCGGCAAAATTTTTAGAAAAAGGCTACCTCGACCAGAATATTCCAAAAATAATTGAAAATTATCATCGCAAACGCGATGGAATGATAGCAGCATTTGAAAAATATATGCCAGAAGGCGTTAAATGGACGCGCCCTGAAGGCGGACTGTTTTTGTTTATTACGCTTCCTGATTATATGGATGCCAAAGATTTGTTCGACATTGCGATTAAAGAAAATGTAGCATTTGTGCTTGGAAATTCGTTTTTTTGCGATGGTTCGGGAAAAAATACAATGCGCATAAACTTTTCGTACATGTCGGAAGAAATGAATACCGAAGGAGTTAAACGTCTTGCAACAGCAATAAGGAAGTTAATGAATTAGGACTTTGAAAATATGTTTTTAGAAAATGAAAATATCCGTTTACGTCCGCTCGAACCCGAAGATTTGGATATTCTGTACCTGTGGGAAAATGATGTAAATATTTGGAACGTAAGCAATACTGTTGTTCCGTATTCGCGTTATGCACTTAAACAATATATCGAAAATTCGTATAAAGATATTTTTGAAACAGGACAATTGCGCTTGATGATTGAAGACAGAACAAACAACAGCGCAATAGGAACAGTTGATCTGTTTGATTTCAATCCGATGCATGCACGAATTGCATTTGGAGTGCTTATATATGCAGAACACAATCGCCGTCAAGGATTTGCAACTTCAACGCTGAACCTGATAACAGATTACTGTTTCAACATTTTGCATCTTCATCAAGTTTATTGCAACGTTGACGAAACCAATACGAAAAGCATAAAAATGCTTACAAACACAGGCTTTTACATCGCCGGAACAAAAAAACAATGGATAAAAACAAACAGCGGCTGGCAAAACGAAATATTGTTTCAAAAAATTAATCCTAAAGATTAAAAACGGTTTGGATTTCATTAACTAAGATTGCAGTTTTTTGCTAATAATACCAAAACGGTATCAAAACAAACTAAAATATAATGATATTTTGCTGATATTCAATTTATATAGTCATTCCTTAAAAAGGGTCGAAACGGTTAATTATTAATAAATTATAGACATAAATTATCGAATCGAAATACCGAGTTTTATATAGATACAGGCAAAAATTCGGCAAAATATGAACTTTTTCTTTATCTTCTTTTGTCTTGATGCAAAAGAAGCAACCGAAGCGTAGCGGAGTTCGCGAACACCAATAAAAAACAAACACAGCGTGAGCAAAAAATCAAGGCTTGCGTTGCCTTCGGCGAACTCGTAAACTCGGTT
>JAITLJ010000036.1 GCA_031277925.1 Prevotellaceae bacterium
AAGAATATCTGCTATTTCAGATGCTTTTTTGCCTTGATTTACCATCACAGAATAAATAATTTGATAATCTTTAAAATCCTGTGTGCTTTTTTGACTGTGCATCGCTTTTTTTAATTCTATTTCAGACAGATGAGGCTTGATTTTTAATATATTCATTTTTTTTTGCAAAGGTAATAAAAATTTTCTTACATCCAACATTTAATTTGCGCTACGTGATGGCGGGTTGGTATGACACAAAAAGAAGATAAAGAAACAAGTTCATATTTTGCCGAATTTTTGCCTGTATCTATATAAAACACGGTATTTTTATTAGACAATTTATGTCTATAATTTATTGATAATAAACTATTTCGACTTTTTTTAAGGAGCGAATAAATAAATAAAACCAATAAACAGATAATTATTATTGATTTGACTTGTGCTGTTTTTTGTTTACCTTTGCATGAAAATATAATTTTAGTTTATTAATCAAAAAAAAATAATTATGGATACAAATAACAAAAACAGAGCAGGACTGGATCTTGCAGCAACAAATCAGGTAATAACAAAATTGAGCGAACTGCTTGCAAATTATCAAGTGTTTTATGCAAATTTAAGAGGTTTGCACTGGAATATCAGAGGCGACAAATTTTACGATTTGCATGGAATTTACGAAGAATATTATAACGAAATAGCCGAAAAAATCGATGAAATGGCCGAGCGTATAGTAATTTTGGGCGGAACGCCTGAAAATAAATTTTCGGAATATCTGAAAATTGCAGAAGTAAAGGAAATTTCGCATGTTTTCGATTGGAAAACAGGCGTGATGAATGTAATAGAAACATTACAGTTTTTAGTAAACAAATTGCGCGAGCTTCATGCAACAGGTATAAAAGCGGGCGATCACGGAACCGTTTCGCTGGCTAATCACGGAATAAAAAGTTTTGAGAAAAAAATATGGATGCTCAGCGTCTATTCTCAGGAATAATTAAATCTGAAAATTTTTATGTTAACATTAATATTTGGTCTTGTATTGTTAATATCAAATACAGACAGTCAAACAAACAATAACGATAATAATATGAAATTTGAATTGATAAAATTGCCTTATGCCACCGATGCATTAGAGCCGGTAATAAGCAAACAGACAATAGAATTGCATTATGGCAAACATTTGCAGGGTTATGTAAATAATTTGAATAATCTGATTCAGGGAACAGAATTTGAAAATGCCGATTTGGAAACAACAGTAAAAAAATCGGAAGGAACCGTATTCAACAATGCAGGTCAGGTATTGAATCATAATTTATATTTCACCCAATTTTCGCCAGACGGAGGCGGACAGCCTTCGGGAAAACTTGCAGCAACCATTGATGCCGAATGGGGTTCGTTTGAAAATTTCAAAAAAGAATTTGAAAGCGCAGGCGTAAGCTTGTTCGGCGCAGGTTGGGTGTGGCTTGCCGAAGATGAAAGTGGAAAACTGTCGATTGTAAAAGAAGCAAACGGCGGAAATCCTTTAACTAAAGGTTTGAAACCTGTTCTTGGTTTTGATGTTTGGGAACACGCTTATTATCTCGACTATCAAAACAGGCGCGCCGACCACTTGAAAGAACTTTGGAAAATCATAGACTGGAAAGTGGTAGAACAGCGATATTGATATTTTACTGCATAGCATAACATTTTTTTATTTGAACAGCGACAATCAAAAATGAATTGTCGCTGTTTTTTATTAGCATTGAGAATGTCCATCATATTTACATAAATCATCAAAAAGCATTGTTGGATTTATTAAATTAAAAAACGTCAAAAAAATGTCATTTGCACTTTATTTAATTTCGTACAGTTGAAATGTTCTTCGCTACATTTGGATTGCATTACAACAATTATCAATAAGACCGCGCTAATATAACACGACTTTTTGAATATTTACCTGTAACCATACATTTTCCTTCTTCGGCATCAGCATCTATTGGGATACAGCGAATTGTGGCTTTGGTATCTTCTTTGATTTTTGCTTCCGTTTCAGGCGTTCCATCCCAGTGTGCAAGGAAAAATCCGCCATTTTCTATTTTTTCCTTAAATTCGTCGTAACTGTCAACTTTGAACGTATTTTGTGTACGGAAATTTAATGCTTTCGCCAATATGTTTTTTTGAATTTCATCCAGCAAATTATTTACATATTCGGCGATACCGTCAACTGAAAGTATGCATTTTTCGAGAGTATCGCGGCGTGCCACTTCCACTGTACTGTTTGCATAGTCGCGAGGTCCTATTGCCAAACGTACAGGAATACCTTTCAATTCATGTTCGGCAAACTTAAATCCAGAACGCACATTGTCTCTGTCGTCAATTTTTACAACAATTTTTTTTGCTTCGAGCATCTTTTTTATCTGTTCGCAACGTTCGCTCATACGATTTAATTCTTCTTCGCCTTTGTAAATAGGAACAATAACAACATGCACAGGAGCAAGTTTAGGCGGCAGCACCAAACCGTTATTATCGGAATGAGCCATAATCAGCGCACCTATCAATCGCGTAGAAACGCCCCATGATGTTGCCCAAACATATTCGAGTTTTCCATCTTTATGAGCATATTTTACATCAAAAACTTTTGCAAAATTTTGTCCTAAAAAATGTGATGTTCCAGCCTGTAATGCCTTTCCATCCTGCATCATTGCTTCAATGCAATATGTATCAAGCGCGCCTGCAAAACGTTCACTTTCGGTTTTTCTGCCTGTAATGACAGGTATTCCCATATAATTTTGAGCAAAATCGGCATAAACATTTATCATCTTTTCGGCTTCCTCAATAGCTTCCTGTTTTGTGGCATGCGCCGTATGACCTTCCTGCCAAAGAAATTCGGCTGTTCGCAAAAACAGGCGAGTACGCATTTCCCAACGCACGACATTTGCCCATTGATTGCACAAAACAGGTAAATCTCTGTACGATTGAATCCAATTTTTGTATGTATTCCAAATAATTGTTTCGGATGTAGGACGAACAATAAGTTCTTCTTCGAGTTTTGCATCAGGATCAACTATTACGCCAGTTCCATCTTCGCTATTTTTAAGACGGTAATGAGTTACCACAGCGCATTCTTTTGCAAATCCTTCGACATGACTTGCCTCTTTGCTAAAAAACGATTTAGGAATAAACAACGGAAAATATGCATTTACATGTCCCGTATCTTTAAACATTTTATCAAGAGTTGCCTGCATCTTCTCCCATATAGCATAACCGTAAGGTTTTATAACCATACATCCGCGTACTGCCGAATTTTCGGCTAAATCGGCTTTCGTAACCAAGTTGTTGTACCATTGAGAATAATTTTCTTCTCTGTTCGTAATTTCTTTTGCCATTATATTTTTTTAAATATTAATTTCCGTTAATCTGCCACAATATGTTTTATAAAAGTTCATTTTTTATTAAATCTCCAAATTTCCTGTATGATTTATGGCATAATATTTGCATTATGTTCGTATAAAACGCAAATAATTTGCAAAGAAACAAAAAAAATACTAATTAAGCACCAGTAATGTTATGAAAAGAAAAATTAAACTATGGACTTTAACAATGGCAATCGCCATTACATTAGTCGCTTGCACTACAACAGGGAGATATTCATCAATAAACGATGATATCTACTACAGTCCTGCAAAAAATGAAACAGCAAGCACAAATACTGTGAAAAATACGACAACAACTGTTGACGATGCTGAAATTAAACAATTAAAAAGCGAAACACAGGCTGCAATAATACAAAGTGCAAAAAAATTGACAGCAGATGATAGCCTAATAGTTGTTGTTGAAGATGCCGAGCTATATAGAAGCCTCGTATCCGATTCATACGAAGATTCATACGAACGCAGATTAAGAGGTTATAACAGTCCTTCGTACGGAATGGAAAGCGTTATCCGTATAACAACAAGCAGCGACTGGATGCAGGTAACATCTTACGATCCTGCCTTTTATAATATAATTGTAATGGGAGATGAAATTTGGGTTGAACCTAAATATATAACAAATATGTTTTCTCCCGTTCGCACAACAATTAATCTGGGTTGGGGACCTGGATATTACGGCGGATATTGGGATCCATGGTACCGACCGGGATTCGGCTATTCATGGGGATGGTACAATTCGTGGTATTCATGGTACAATCCATGGTCGTGGCATTATCCGTACTACGGTTCATACTGGGGATGGAATTATGGATGGAACGGATACTGGAATCACGGACACTATTATTATGGAAATCATCATTATTATGGACATTATAACGACCATTGGGGATATGGAAGAAATACCAGCTACGGCAGACGTACAAGCGGAACTATGGGAAACAACAGAGTAACTTCCACAACAACAGCTCGCCCTTCGGAAACAGTTACAGGCAGAACACGTAGAGAAACACGCGATATGGAACTTGTATCAAACAGAACATCTTCCAATACAACAACTTCTACAACTGTTAATGCAGGAAACAGAAGAGGAAATACAGTAAGCAGTTCGACAGGAAACAGTTCGACGAATCAAAGTACCGTAACAGGAAGAACCAGAAATCCACAAAATACTGCTACCGACAAAGTGCAAACAAACCAGCAAACACGAAGAGGAACACAGGTATATACTCGTCCTGCCACCGCAAGCCGACAAGGCTATAATGGAACATCAACAACAAGCAGCAGCGTATCACGCAGAAGTTCTAGTACAAGCTCGGGAACAACCAGCAGTACTACGACTCGTTCAGGTTCAAACTCAAATTCAAATAGAAGTAGCGGAACTTCATCACGTTCAGTTTCCACTTCACGTTATAGCGGAAGTAATAACAGCAGCAGCAGTTCAAGCAATTCAAGCAGTTCATCATCCGTTTCACGTAGAAGTAGCAGCAGTTCATCAAGCAGCAACAGCAGTTATACGCCATCGAGCAGTTCTTCACGCTCGTCAAGCAGCAGTTCGTCAAGCGGCAGCAGCAGATCCGGCGGAAGTTCATCATCAAGCGGCGGAAGCAGAAGACGCTAAACAATTTTAGAATATATGTTAAAAAAAATGTAGATATGAAACGAATTTTATACATTACAGCAGCGCTAATTACATTATCATCAACAATATCATTAGCACAAGACAGATACGATGCCGTCAGATGGTCGCAATATTTTTATGATGGAACAGCGCGATTTTCATCAATGGGAGGAGCATTTGGCGCTCTCGGTGGCGATTTTGCCTCGTTAAGTATTAATCCTGCCGGTATAGGAGTATATCGAATGGCTGAATTTTCACTTACTCCATCATATTTAAGTACAAATACAAAATCGTCATTTACAGGTCAATCAGCAATTTCGAGAGGTAAAAGTCGCGGCGATTTTAATTTTGGATATGTGCAACCTTTTATTTTCCGTAACGATAACGAAGGTCTTATATCAATAAACTTAGGATTGGGATACAATACAATGAGCGATTACAACTCCAACGCTCTTGCATACAATAAATCAGGAAGTTCATGGCTTGATGCAGTCGTTGGAAAAATGGAAAATAACTGGCAATATTTTGACCCCGTAAAAATGGAAAGCGATTCCCGTTATAAAAATTTTGGTCCTGGCGACTGGGATGCCGTGCTGGCTTGGAACAGTTTTCTTATAAGCGAAGACAGTATAGGTTTTTATAATGCACTACACAATAATGATATTATAGAACAGCGAAGATTAGTCGAAAGCAGAGGACGCAACTCGGAACTTGTTTTCAGTTTTGGAGGAAATTATGCAAATACATTATATTTTGGTATGACGCTTGGCATTCAGGACATTAATTACAAAAAATATTTAACTCACTCAGAAGATATTGTTCAAACAACGGAAGGAACAGACCTGCTCTGGTTCGATTACAGACAGTTTTTTGAAACCGAAGGCTCAGGAATAAATCTTAAACTCGGTTTGCTTTACAGAGTGAATGACAATTGGCGATTTGGCTTGTCGGTACATACGCCAACGTGGATGAATCTTACCGATTATTATAAAGCATCCATGCAAAGTGAATTTGAAAGCGATACACAATATTATGACCCTGATGAATCGATATGGAATGAATATAAATATAAAGTTTCTACGCCTGCCCGATACAATTTAAGTGCGGCATACCTGTTTTCGAATATCGGCGCTGTAAGTTTGGATTACGAATATGTAGATTATTCGACAATAAGAATGAAAGACAGTTACGAATCAATATATGACGATTCGTTTGATGAAGAAAATAATATTATAAAAGACGAATTTAAAGGAGCATCAAATATAAGATTAGGAATAGAAGTTAAACCTGTCGATAATTTTGCAATACGCGCAGGATATGCGTTTTATGGAAGTCCTTACAAGGAATCGGCAGGAGGCAGTCCCTCAACGCAAATATATTCATTCGGTTTGGGATATCGAGTTAACGGATTTTTTATTGATGCGGCATATAAATATTTGACATCTAAATCAGGTTTGTACACTATATACGATGGTTCAAAAACAATAAGTGAAAAGTACATTACCAATCAATTTGCACTAACTTTTGGTTTTAGATTTTAATTATAATTGTTTTTTTATTTGTTTATGTTAACAGGAAGAGGCTATCGTAACAGATAGCCTCTTGGTTTTTAAATTATCAAGTTCATCTTTCTTTTTTATTTTGATACCGTTTTGGTATTAGTATGATACAAATGAAGCAATAATCCTGTCGCTCCTAATGAATATCGAAACCATTATTAATATTTATTGGCATAAATTATCGAATCAAAATACCGAGTTTTATATAGATAGTCGGTCCTTAATAAATATTGAAAACATTCGTTATTAATAAATTGTAAGCGCAAATTATCAAATAAAAAAACGAGTTTTATATAGATACAGGCAAAAATTCTACAAAATATGAACAATTTTTTATTTATCTTCTTTTGTCTTGATACAAAAAAACAGAAAGACAGAAAGACAAGATGCCTCCCTGACGGGACAATTTTTGCGTCATTGTACTAAATATCTGACGTAAATGCTTAATGTCTTATTATTGTCTTTTTTTATTCGCAAGGAACGACTATCCAAATTCGTTTATTGTTTTTCTGATTTTTACAAGTCGTGTCAAAACATCTTCGAGTAAATCGAGATGCAACATGTTTGCTCCATCTGATTTTGCCATTTGCGGTTCGGGATGCGTTTCTATGAAAAGTCCATCTGCGCCGACTGCTATTCCAGCACGTGCGACAGTTTCTATAAAATCGGGGTTGCCGCCTGTGATTCCTGAAGTTTGATTCGGTTTTTGCAAAGAATGTGTTATATCCAAAATCACAGGACAGTTATTTTTTTTCATTTCAACAATTCCACGATAGTCAACAATTAAATCATGATAACCAAATGATGTTCCTCGATCGGTAAGCATCACTTTTTGATTTCCCGATTTACGCACTTTGTTTACTGCAAAAATCATGGATTCGGGCGATGCAAACTGCCCTTTTTTGATATTTACAAATTTTCCTGTTTCTGCAGCTGCAACAAGCAAGTCTGTTTGCCTGCAAAGAAATGCAGGTATTTGCAAAATGTCGATTTCGTATTTGGCGGCAATTGCCGCTTCTTCTGGATTGTGAATATCGGTAACAACAGGCGTTTTCAGCGTTTGACGAATATCCTGCAAAATCTCCAAAGATTTTTCGTCTCCAATTCCCGAAAAAGAATCTAATCGAGACCTGTTTGCCTTACGGTAGGATGCTTTGAATATATAAGGAATTTGAAGTCTGTCGGCAATGTCGATAATACGCTTTGCTATATTAAAACATATTTCGCGCGACTCGACAACACACGGTCCGGCAAGCAAGAAAAAATTTCCGCTGTCAACATTTTTTATATATTGAATGTCTTTTATCATAAATATTTGTTTTGTGCAAAGGTAATAAAAAGTTATAAAATATGTAAAGATGTAAATAAAACGATAATAAAGATTGACGTTTATCGCTTTGAGGTATCACGGAATAATCGGCAAAACAGTTCCGAACAGGCCTGCTCTAACTCATAAAATCGATTTATTATGACAGATTCGGTTTCATTGTTCATTTTCGTTATGTCTAAAATTCAAAATTCGTAATTACAATAAAATATGTACTTTTGCAGCAAAATTTAAATTTTAAGATTTGGTTTCATTAGATAACATAACCGTTGCGTTTGGCGGATTTACTTTGATTGATAATATTTCGATAATGATAAATTCACGCGATCGTATTGGGCTTGTCGGCAAAAACGGCGCAGGAAAATCAACTCTGTTGAAAATCCTTATGCGCTTACAAAATCCAACATCAGGTATAGTTTCGTGTCCTGCCGATATAAGTACAGGATATTTGCCACAACAAATGCCATATTACGACCATCTTACTGTTTTTGACGAAGTAATGAAAGCGTTTGATGTTTTGCAGAATATCGAGAAGCAAATAGAAAAACTTACTGCAGATTTGGCAAAATACAATGATTACAATTCGCCTGAATATCTTAAAACCATTGAAAAACTTAACGAAGCAAACGATTTATATAATATTCACGGAGGCGAAAATCGTGAAGCAAACATTGAACAAACTCTGCTGGGACTTGGTTTTAAACGAACCGATTTTTATCGAAAAACAAATGAATTTAGCGGAGGTTGGCGAATGCGAATCGAGCTCGCAAAAATTCTTTTACGGCATCCCGATTTGATTTTACTTGATGAACCGACAAATCATCTTGATATAGAATCAATACAATGGCTCGAAGATTATTTGAAAGTTTTTGATGGAGCTTTGATTTTAATTTCTCACGACCGTGCATTCCTGAATAATGTAACGACACGAACAATTGAAATTTCATTGGGTAAAATTTATGATTACAAAGCGCCTTATTCGCAATTCGTACAACTGCGAAAAGAGCGTCGTGAACAGCAAATTGCAGCATATCGGAATCAACAAAAATTAATTGAAGATACTCAAGATTTTATAAACAAATTCAGATATAAACCGACTAAATCAAATCAGGTTCAGTCAAGAATAAAACAACTCGAAAAGATTGATATAATTGAAATTGACGAAGAAGACAATTCGGCGTTACATATAAAATTTCCATCGGCTCCACGTTCAGGGCAAGTGGTTTTTGAAGCAAAAAATCTTACCAAACAGTTCGGCAACAATGTGGTTTTTAAAGATGTAAACTTCAAAATAGAACGCGGCGACCGTATTGCATTTGTAGGTCGCAACGGAGAAGGCAAAACAACAATGGCGCGCATAATAACGGAAGAACTCGATTACGAACAGGGCGAAGCAAAACTCGGATATAATGTAAATCGCGGATATTTTGCACAAAATCAGGATAATATCATGGACGATAACGCAACGGTATTTGAAACTCTCGACCGCATTGCTGTTGGCGATATTCGTACAAAATTGCGCGATATTCTTGGCGCTTTTCTTTTCAGAGGCGATGACGTTGACAAAAAAGTGAAAGTGCTTTCGGGCGGCGAACGTTCGCGACTTGCAATGGCAAAACTGTTGATGGAACCTTACAATTTTCTAATTCTCGATGAGCCTACAAATCACATGGATATGCGTTCAAAAGATATTTTGAAAGATGCTTTGTTGAAATATAACGGAACGCTTTTGGTTGTATCGCACGACCGTGAATTTCTTGATAATCTGGTTGATAAAATTTATGAATTTCGCTGCCGTAAAGTCAAAGAATATCTTGGTGGAGTTTATTATTTCCTGCAACAGCGAAAAATCGAAAATTTAAGCGATATAGAGAAAAAAAATAATCTCGCCATAAGTAAAAAAAATAAAGAATTATCAGGGAAAAATGAATATCTGAAGCAAAAAGAAAATGAAAAGATTTTACGAAAAATACAAACAAGTATTGCAAAAATAGAAAAGCAGATTGAAGAAACAGAAGCAAAAATTGCCGATTGGGATAAAAAACTTTCAAATCCTGATATTTATAATCTCAATATTAACGATAACAGTATTTTTGAACAATACAACTCGTTGAAATCGAAACATGCAAAACAAATGCACGAATGGGAAAAATTCAATTACGAATTGGAATTGATAATGAATAATTAAAAAATTAAAATTTTGACTGAACATAAATTTATAAACATTAAAAACTGGTTATGGATAATATAATTTTTGGTATTCGCCCTGTAATAGAGGCGATTGAAGCAGGTAAACAGATTGAAAAAATATATCTGAAACAAGGCGCAGCTGGCGATCTTTTTCATCAACTTTTACGATTAATAAAGATGCATAATATTTTTGTGCAATGGGTTCCTGTTGAAAGATTAAACAGATTTACTCAAAAAAACCATCAAGGAATTGTAGCATTGTGCGCCGCCATTGAACTTGCCAATTTTGAAGCGACAGTTGAAAATATAATGCAAACTGCAAAAAATCCACTTGTTATTATTCTTGATGGAGTAACGGATGTGCGTAATTTCGGAGCGATTGCGCGTTCTGCTGAATGTGCAGGAGTACATGCCTTAATTATGCCGGCAAAAGGCGCAGCGCCGATTAATGCCGACTCTATTAAAACTTCGTGCGGCGCATTAAATATAATTCCCGTATGCAAAGTTCCCAATTTGAAAACTGCTGTTTTTTATTTAAAATCAACAGGATTTCAAATAATTGCGGCAACAGGGAAAGCCGAAAAACCATATTATGATGCAAATTATGCGAAACCGACTGCAATAATAATGGGAGCAGAAGATACAGGAATTTCGCGCGCAAACATCGAACTTTGCGACGAGCAGGTGAAAATCCCGATATATGGAAAAATAAATTCGTTGAACGTTTCGGCAGCAGCAAGTATTTTGATATATGAAGCGTTGCGGCAGAAACAAAAAAACGACCATACATGTTTTCTGTAAAACAACACACAGTTGCCTTTAATAATCGCACAAATAATTTGTTGCATATAAACAAGGCATATTATTATTAGCGAATAACTAAATATTTTATTTATCATTTTCGGTAAAATTATCTATCTTTGTAAATTAATCAAATAAAAATTTGAAAGCAAAAACATGAAAATAACTTTTTTCAAAATACCAAAACATCGTGTTTTCAACTACAAACCAAGATATTACGATGCCGACAAAGAAGAATTGAACGAGCGCATTCGTAAAATTGAAGAAAATGAAAAACAAACAGATGGCGAATATGTTTTTAAACGTGAAAATATCAATTTCCGAAAGGCTTATGCTGCAGACCAAAAACGCGCCGAAGCAAAATTGCCCAATAAACGTCTTTTTGTTTACGCCGCAATTTTACTTTTTATAATTGCTGTTTTTGTTTCTGTACGTAATTTTTCATATCTTATAAATCCTGAAAATTATGTCAAAGAACCCCAAATAGGAAATTCGGACAGCACAGGAAAATATGACTGGGATCCCGAAACTCAAATAATAATTGTTGATGACGATGCTGAAATAACCGAAAATACAAGTGAACAATGATAAAAGTTTTACCCGATAGCGTTGCAAATCAAATAGCAGCAGGCGAAGTAATTCAACGTCCAGCCTCAGTTATAAAAGAATTGATTGAAAATTCAGTTGACGCCGGAAGCACATCAATAAACATAATTGTGAAAGATGCAGGACGAACATTAATACAGGTAACCGACAACGGCTCGGGCATGAGCGATACTGACGCACGACTGTCGTTTGAACGGCACGCAACATCAAAAATATCTTCGGCTGATGATTTATTGAGGTTATATACTTTCGGTTTTCGCGGCGAAGCTCTGGCATCAATCGCTTCTATTGCCGAAGTAGAACTTAAAACACGCCGACAGGAAGATGAAACAGGAACTCAAATACTGGTAAACGCTTCGATGCTTGTGAGTCAGGAAACGATAAGTTGTCCGGCCGGTTCATCATTTTCGATACGAAATTTATTTTTTAATGTGCCTGCAAGACGTAAGTTTTTAAAATCGGATAATGTAGAACTGAAACATATAATGAGTGAATTTCAACGCGTTGCGCTTTGTAATCCGCATATTGAATTTACGCTTACATCAAACGGAACAGCAATATATAACTTGCGTAAAGGCAATATTCGACAGCGAATTACCGAAATTTTCGGAAAAAATACAGGCAACAATCTTATTTCGGCGCAGGTAGATACAAGTGTCGTGAAAATAGAAGGTTATGTAAGTAAACCCGAATACACGCGAAAAACAGCAGGCGAACAATTTTTATTTGCCAATAACAGATTTTTCAAAAGCGCATATTTCCAAAAAGCCATTACCAATGCTTATGAACAACTGATTCAATCGGGCGCTTATCCTGCATTTTTTTTGTACCTGAACGTAGAACCTGAAAATGTGGATGTAAATATTCATCCTACAAAAGTTGAGATAAAATTCAGCGAAGAACAAACTATATGGCAAATACTGAACGCCGCAATACGCGAATCGCTGGGAAAATTTGCCCTCGCGCCGAAAATTGATTTCGACATCGAAAATCCTATAGAAATTCCTGTTTTGACGAAAGATACGAAAATGATAATTCCCAAACTGACAGTTGACGAAACATTCAATCCATTTGACAGCGAACGAAAAAACAGCGGATTCAAAACGGAAAAAATTGATCCAAACTGGCAAAAAATGTACGAAGGAACGGAAACAGTCGAACTTAAAAAAGATGAAAATGATACTCCAAAATTATTTACTTCGTCACAATCGCTGGCAGAAAAATTTATCCAGATAAAAGACCTGTACATAGGAACAAATTCAAAATCAGGTCTGATGATAATTGACCAAAAACGTGCACATCAACGAATTTTGTTTGAACAGTTCCTAAACAGACTTGAAGCGACAAACAATTACGTGCAGCAGGAAGTTTTCCCTCAAACAATTGAGTTGAACGCAATGGAGTTTGAAATCATTTCAGAACATATTGACAATCTGTCCAAATCAGGTTTTGATATCAGAATCTTCGGAAAAAACACGGTAGTAGTTTACGGACTGCCTGCAAATATCGAAAATGTTGAAGTCGAAAATATTGTTCATGCAATAATAGACGACCTGAAAGATGACACAGGCAATTTTGAGAAAAAAAGCAAGGAACGGCTGGCTTTGACTTTAGCAAAAGTTTCGGCAATAGGCAACAAAATATTGACCGCCGAAGAAATGAACGATATTGTCGGAAAATTGCTGGCGTGCAGCAATCCAAATATATGTCCCGAAGGCAAACCCGCACTGACAATAATAACACTTGACGAAATAAAAACACGATTTTTAAAATAATAAAATGAATTACACATCAAATACAATTTTCGATAAATCAACACCTGTTGTAACAAACATAATAATTATAAATGTGTTGATGCTGCTTGCAAGCAAGGCATTCGACCTTATCAGTTTTGCCCTTTTTTATCCAATATCTCCAGACTTTAAGCCATATCAATTTGTTACGCACATGTTTATGCATGGAGGAATTTTTCATTTAATATTCAACATGTATGCCCTGTGGATGTTTGGTAAAATACTCGAAAAAATTTGGGGTTCGAAACGATTTTTTATATATTATTTTGTTACAGGATTAGGAGCGGCGGCAATTTATACACTTGTCAACTTTATTCAACTGAGTTTTATAGAATCGAACATAGATGCGACAACACTCGAAAGTATGAAATCATTGCTTGAAGGCGGCAAAGAGTTGATTTATAAAGATATTTACATTCGACAATGGTACGAAATTACATGTATTCCTGTTCTTGGCGCATCGGGAGCGGTTTTTGGCGTTTTGCTCGGCTTTGGAATGTTGTTTCCAAATACGGTTTTACGATTACTCTTTCCGCCCATAGCATTAAAGGCAAAATATTTCGTATTGATTTACGGCGCAATAGAACTTTATTTGGCTATAAACAATCCCGTTGGCGGCGGAATAGCGCATACCGCACATTTGGGAGGAATGATTTTTGGATTTATACTCATAAAAATCTGGCACAAAAAACGAAACATATTTTATTAATAAACAGCCTGAATTCAACTTTATGCTTGTAATCTGAGGGAGAACCGTCACCTGTTCTAGGTCCTAATAAGTCGCTCCTTACGAATAAAAAAATGACAAAGCTAAAACA
>JAITLJ010000096.1 GCA_031277925.1 Prevotellaceae bacterium
TATAATAGAGCGCTGCGGGATTTTCGCTTACAAAAACTGTTCGATAATTATCGGCAATTTGAACTTTATCTCCAAAAATTATTGTTTGTTGCACCGAATCACTCATTTGTACATTGCGAAACAGTACGGCGTTTTTTGTGTTATTGTCAAACCAAACGGAATCTGCCCAAACTTCCTGTTCTTCCGATTGCATATAAACATTTGAAGAAAAAGATATTTCATTTTCATTGGGTTTATATATGCCGAAATCGCTTGTTATGATGTTATTGTCGTTCCATGTTTTTGTATTGCTTCTGAATGTTGTAATGTCATTATTAGTGTCGTACAGCATTGTGTCGCAAACAAGAATTATTGAATCGTTTTTCATTGCAACATTATTTATAAAGGTAAAAATTCCTGTATAGCCTTCAAAAATTCCATTTATGCTTTCAATCGTATCGCGTCTGCGTGCAAGAGTTCCGCCTTGAGCGTATGTTCCTGTATTTTTGTCGATATTGTAATCTACAAATTGAGTTTTAAGCATAGCATTTCGCACATTGTCTATCATTTTTACAAGACGACCTCGCGCTTTGGCGTAAATGCCATCATAAAATATTTTTTCGCTGTACAAAACCGTTGATTCATGTCGCACGATAACGTTTCCGAAAAATTCAATCGTATCGCTCGGAAAATAGTGATATGCGCTGTCACAGGTAATTGTTGCTCCGTTTGTTTTGTGTGTATAAATTACGTTTCCTTCATGTTTGTGAACTTGTCGCCCATTGAGATGTGAAGGATATGCAGGTCGCATAAAATCAGCCTGAAAGCCAAGATGTATTATTTTTTGATTTTTGTTATCTTCCTGTGCGTATGCAAACAATGGCAAAACAAGCAAAACAAGCAATAAACGTAATTTCATTGGTTATTATTGATTTCGGAAAATTATTTTGTTTGATTATTTAATCCAGTTATTACTTTCAAACTTACAATTTTTATAGTCGTCGTCAATTCTTATGTATGTTTCCTGTTGTTTTTTAGCAAGCCATTTAGTAATTTTTTCCATTTGTTTTTGTCCTTCAACCATGTTTTTTATTACTGGAAAATCATCTTTCAGGTTTGCTTTGTGACTGGGAATTATTTCTTTCAGTTTCACTATTTTATAAACTTCGCGACCGTTATTGTCCGTAGATTTGAAAGGGTCTGAAATCTGTCCGATTTTCAAGTCGCGCAGAACAAAATAATTGTTTCCTAGCTGGTCTTTGTCGAAACGCGGAGAAAGGGTTTGAGGATTGGCTACCAGTCCGCCGTTCATGCGTGTTTTTTCGTCTTGCGAAAAAAACAATGCTGCCTGTTCAAATGTAATGCTGTCGCTTGTTATAAAATTTTTGATACTGTCTAAACGTGAGAATGCCAATCTTTGGTCATTTGCCGAATATATGGGTTTCAACAGTATGTGTCGAACATTTATCAAATCTTTACCTTGTTTTTCTATCATTTGTATAATATGAAATCCATATTCGGTTTCGACAATATGCGAAACTTGTCCGGGTTTCAATGATAAAGCGGCATTTCTAAAAGTGGCAACAAATTGTGATGCCTGCGTAAGTCCAAGTTCGCCGCCGCGTTTTGCCGATTCTTCATCCTGCGAATACAGAATGGCAAGTGTATTGAATTTTTCGCCTTTAATAATGCGTTCGCGCAGTTCGAGTAATCTTTCTCTAACTTCAAAATTGGCGTCTGCCGTAGGCGGATAAACAGTTATTTGCTGGAATGAATACTGTTCGGGAATTACGGGCATGCTGTCCTGCGAAATCGTTTCGTAAAATCGGTTTACGTCTGACGGAGTAATTTCAATGCCTGATACAATTTTATTTTTCATTTGCTCAATCAAACTTTGGTCTTCTGCCTGTTCGTACAGCATTTCTCTGATTTTGGAAACGGGTTTTTTGAACTGTTCTTCCAGTGCCTTTTCACTTCCAAGTTGAGCGATAAAATAATTTATTCGGTCATCAACGCTTGACTGTATAGCCGATTGAGTTACGGTTAAACTGTCGATTTTTGCTTGTGCAATAAGCAATCTGCTTTGCAACATGTCTTCAAGCGTTCTGCAAAATAAATTTTCTTCGCTCAATATTCCGTGCATTTTTCTTTGGTATATGTCCATTTCAATATCCGATAAAAGCACGGCTTCGTTACCAATTACGGCAATTACCTTGTCAATAGTGTTTTTGTCTTTTTTTTCCTGTGCCTGCGATGTTGTTGCAAATATTGCTATAAATAGCATCGACAATGCGGTTTTTTGTAATAATTTCATCATTTTTATTTATTGTTGTTGATATAAATTTTCGCATCATTATTGCTGATGCCTGCATTATATATTTCTTCTTCCAATTTGCTTATTAATTCGCGTTTGCGTTTGTTTAATATTATTGTGCGGATATTTTCTGTTTCTTTTTCGAGTGGCGATACAGAACCTTTGGGCAATAATGATTGTATTTTTACAAAATAACTGTAAGATGCAGCTTTTGTTTCGTAAAATCTGTTGGCGTTCAATATTTTTGCAAGTTCATCCTGATTTGTATTCGCCGGCAGCAACCGCAACAGTTCCTGTATTTCAAGCCATTTACCGTTGAAACTGTCGTATTTGCTGGCATACATCATGCACAATTCTTCAATTTTTTTCATATTTGCCGCGTTCAGTTCGCGACACATTTTTTTTATATTTTCTGTTTCTGGCGTTTCTGTTTGTATTTTTATATAAGTTGCCCGTATCAATGTTGACTGCGTTTTAAAAAGTTCTTTGTTTTCACTGTATATGCTGTCAATTTCATTTTGTGATACAAGGGTATCCATATTTTTTAAAATATAATCGTGTTCGAGTCGGTATATCAATAAGGATGAACGATAATCTTCAATTTCTGATCGCAGATCTTTTTGTTTTTCATTTAACAGTTCTTCTGCTTTTTTTGTTATAAGTTGTCTGCGTATCCATGCCGAAGTATAGGTTGATACTGCGCCTATGCTGTCGGTATCAATATCGTTCAATGTGAATATATCTGACAAATCGCTCAAATACAGTTTTTTTCCGCAGGCTTCGGCAAGCAGCGTGTCGTTATTGCGTTTATCGCACGAATAAATTACTGACAAAAACATTATTATTACGATAATTTTATTTTTCATTTTAAATAATCATTTATAAGTTATCTGCTGTAATTAGGCGCTTCGCGTGTAATTGTTACATCATGAGGATGATTTTCAATAACGCCTGCTGCTGTAATACGAATAAACTGCGCTTTTTGCAATGTTTTAATATTCGGCGTGCCGCAGTATCCCATGCCTGCGCGCAAGCCGCCAACAAGTTGATAAATAACTTCTTCCAATTTGCCTTTGTATGGAACTTGTGCCACAATTCCTTCGGGTACAAGTTTTTGGAGGTCATCTTCCGAGTCTTGAAAATATCTGTCTTTCGAGCCGCTTTGCATTGCTTCGAGCGAACCCATTCCTCGATATGATTTGAATTTTCGTCCGTTTAATATAATTGTTTCGCCGGGTGATTCTTCAACTCCTGCAAACAGTGAACCTGCCATAATAACATCTGCGCCGGCGGCCAGCGCTTTTACAATATCGCCCGAATAACGTATTCCTCCATCGGCAATAATCGGAATTTTGCCGTTTACCGCTTTCGCAACATCGTATATTGCAGTTAATTGCGGAACGCCAACGCCGGCAATTATACGCGTTGTACAAATCGATCCCGGACCTATTCCTACTTTCAAAGCGTCTGCTCCTGCCTGCATCAAATCAATGGCGGCTTCGCCGGTTGCTATATTTCCTACAATCACATCAAGATTTGGAAACTGTTTTTTTACTTTTTTCAACATCTCAATAACGCCACTCGAATGTCCATGAGCTGTATCAATTACTATGGCATCAACATCTGCCGAAACCAATGATGCAATGCGTTCTGTCGTATCGCTTGTTATTCCTACGCCTGCCGCAACACGCAAACGACCTTTTGAATCTTTGCTTGCTTCGGGATTATCTTTGATTTTGGTTATATCTTTGAATGTCAATAAACCTATAAGTTTGTAGTTTTCGTCAACTACAGGCAATTTTTCGATTCTGTGTTTTTTCAGTATTTCTGCCGCTTCTTTCAGATTTGTTTTATTTGTAGTTGTTATAAGGTTTTTTGATGTCATTATGCTGCTAACAGGAGTTTTCATATCTTCCTGAAAGCGCAAATCGCGATTGGTTACAATTCCCACAAGTTTATTGTCTTTATCAACAACGGGAATTCCGCCTATTTTAAATTCGCGCATCACAGTAAGCACATCGCCCACAGTTGAGTTTTTTGTGATTGTAACAGGATCGTATATCATTCCGTTTTCGGCGCGCTTTACCTGTTTCACCTGTTCGGTTTGTTTTTCTATACTCATATTTTTGTGAATAACGCCAATACCGCCTTTGCGAGCAATTGCAATTGCAAGTTGGGCTTCGGTAACGGTATCCATAGCAGATGACACAATTGGAGTGCTGAGTTTGATGTTTCGTGTAAGTTTCGTTGAAACATCAACCTGATACGGAAGGATTTCGGAGCGTGAAGGAACCAGCAGAACATCGTCAAATGTAAAACCTTCGCCTTTAATTTTATCGTTTAAAAATGACATAATACCTTATAAAAATGCGGCAAGTTACAAAAAAGTCGGCAAATACAATTATTTTATCAAATTTTTAGTAAATTTTAATTTTTGAAGAATAACATTTATATAAATTGCTCGAGCTTTTGATTTTTGTTCAATGTACAAGCTAATATTGAATTTTCCCAAAACGTAAACATAATCTGCATTAGCCGTTTTTTTGTTACTTTTGCATTTTTAATACAAAAAACTATGAGCAAAAAAACTGTAAACATATTGAAATATTTGTTTTTTCTTACACTAGCAGTAGCGTTAATGTATTTTGCTTTCAAATCTGTTAATTTTGACGATTTTATCGCTGGATTGCAAGAGGTTAATTATTGGCTTGTTGCACTGTCAATAATTATTGGTATTGCAGGATATGTTTTTCGCGTTCTGCGCTGGAAAATTCTTATTGATTCGCTTGGATACAATATTTCGCCCAAAAACGTGTATAATGCAATCATGATTGGCTATCTGGCAAATTTCACAATTCCACGCATAGGCGAAATAATACGTTGCTCCGTGTTGAAAAAAACAGATAAGATCGATTTTGAAAAAACATTAGGCACAGTAATAGTAGAACGATGTTACGATGTTATTTTTTTGTTTCTGTTTCTGATTTTTGTTATTGCAATAAAGTTTAATGTATTCGGAACCTTTGTTTCAGAAAAAATATATCAGCCTTTACTTGCAAAAATAGATGCAATACCTGTATTTTTGATTGTAAGCGCAATAGTTGTAACCGCTGTAATTCTACTCTTTGTTTTTTACATTCGTAAACGAATAAGTAAAATCATAAAAGGTTTAATATCAGGCTTAAAAACAGGAATCGTGATGAAAAATCGCAAAAAATTTCTCTTTTATACAATTTTAATATATCTTTGCTATTGGCTTACCGGATTTTTGGTATTGAAATCTCTACCTGCAACATCATCATTGAACGCAATGGATGCACTGTTTTTGTTTGTTGTAGGCGCTTTCGGATGGGTTATTCCTGCACAGGGCGGATTTGGCTCATATCACATTCTGGTTGCCTTGGGGTTAGGAGTTTATAAAATTTCTTACAAAGATGGAATAATAGTTGCAACAATTGCTCACGAATCACAGGTGGTATTTATGATATTGCTCGGATTTGTATCGCTGGTAATGTTTCTTATATTTTGCAGGAAAATGAGAAAAACAGATGCAAATATTTTGCAGGAAAATGAGAAAGATATATACAAAAGTTTAACAAAATAAGTAAATTATGGTACAACAAACAACTATCAAAACCGAACTTGAACGCATTCAATCGCGTATTCATAAAAACGATATTGGTAATTTGGAGAAAAAATTGGCTTATTGGCGATTTAAATCCTATAAAATTGTTTTTATTTTTGGCAATTATGATATTTTAGACAGAAAACGCATTGAATATCTTACGCAAGTCGCCGATTTCGGAAACAGGCTCGTACTGGGCATACGTTCGGACGAAGCGGCAAAAAGCTTGGGAACAGAACTTATTAACGATGAATACACACGAGCAATAGTTTTGGCATCTTTACGATTTGTAAGCCGTGTTGAAATCATCGAGGATGTATCGCCTCTTGAATTTATAAAAATCCTCAAACCGCATGTGCTTGTCGATTCAAAAACAGATGCAAAGCAAGCTGCCTGTTACGAAACAATAATTGCAAACGGAGGAAAAGTTGAATTGATAGACTGAAAAATATTAAATAATAATGGCGAAAGTAAAAAAAACATTCTTTTGTAAAAATTGTGGATACGAATCTGCAAAATGGCTGGGTTGTTGTCCATCATGTGGAGAATGGAATACTTTTGTCGAAGAAATTATTTCAAAACCAACAACATCTGCCGTAGGAATAAATAATTCCGACTTACGCGCTCAACTTATCGGCAATATCGATTTTTCACACGAATTGCGTATCAATTTAAATTCAGCAGAAATCAACAGAATTCTTGGCGGCGGTTTGGTTTGCGGTTCTATGGTTCTTATCGGAGGAGAACCTGGAATAGGAAAATCAACATTGAGTTTGCAAATAGCTCTTAATTGTCCAACTCTCAAAACGCTTTATATATCAGGCGAAGAAAGCGCTCAACAAATAAAAATTCGCGCAATGCGACTTGGCGCAGGCGATGCGCAATGCTATGTTTTAAGCGAAACCCTGCTCGAAACAATTATAATGCAAGCCAAAGAAATAAAACCCGATATTCTTATAATTGATTCTATTCAAACACTTTATACTGAACGCATTGACTCATCGGCAGGAAGCATTTCGCAAATTCGCGACTGTGCAATGCAACTGCTCAAATTTGCAAAAGAAACAAATACGCCCGTCTTCGTTATCGGACATATAACCAAAGATGGAACTCTTGCCGGACCCAAAGTTTTGGAGCATATAGTAGATGTTGTATTGCAATTTGAAGGCGACAACAATCATGCATATCGTATTTTGCGAGCCACAAAAAATCGTTTTGGTTCGACAGCAGAAACAGGAATTTTTGAAATGCAGCACAACGGTTTGCGCGAAATTGAAAATCCTTCCGAAATACTTATTTCGCAACATGGCGATTCATCGTTCAGCGGAGTTGCAATTGCTGCCACAATGGATGGCGTTCGTCCGTTATTTATTGAAACACAGTCGCTTGTCAGTACGGCTGCTTATGGAGTCCCTCAACGCTCTACTACAGGAATAGATGTTCGACGACTGAATATGTTGCTTGCCGTACTCGAAAAACGCGCAGGATTTCGGTTGGCGATGAAAGATGTTTTTTTCAACATCACAGGCGGTTTGCGCATTTCAGACACTGCCGCAGATATGGCAATTGTAAGTTCGGTGCTTTCGTCAAATTTTGACATTTCCATACCTGTAAACTGCTGCTTTTGTGCCGAAGTCGGACTTACAGGAGAATTTAGACCTGTATCGCATGTAAATCAACGAATTAATGAAGCGGCACGCTTGAATTTCAAAAAGATATTTATTTCCAAATACAACAAACTCGAAGATAAACTGCCTTCAACGATTGAGATAATATCAGTTGCCAAAATAGAAGAATTGATGAAAATTCTTTTCGGTAAGAATTGATTTTGAATCTGTTGCAATTATATAGTCGCTCCTTACGAATATATAAAAAAAGACAATGCCAATACATTAAACATTTCTGTCAGATATTTATTTTTTTATGTTACTTTTGTCTTGACACAAAAGTAACCAAAAAGTCAAGA
>JAITLJ010000121.1 GCA_031277925.1 Prevotellaceae bacterium
GACGAGAACGACATTGTTTTAGACCCATTTTCAGGCACAGGGACAACCGCAATTTCAGCAAAACGACTTGGAAGACAATATATTGGGTTTGAATTAGACGAAAAATATGCGGAAATTTCACAAGAAAAATTAAAACTTGTGTTGCCTAATTACAAAATTGGTAAGAGTTGGGTAAGTTTCTATTTGCGTGATATTGCTACAATAAGAAACAATGATTGGACTAATTTAGAGCAATATTTTAATGTTCCAAATCCTGCGAGAACTATTGATTATCAAAAAGTAGAATTGAAAACTAAAAAAATGATTCCAAATGACATAGAATTTCAAGGTGACATAGCAACGATGTATATTAAAAATAAGGCAATAAATACAGATAAACGCGAATTAATGGCAACCATACCAATGGTTGCTATGTCTAAATAACATCTTTAATCAATAAATAATAACAAATTAAATACTGTAAAAATGAACTACACAAACACAGGAAACAAAGAAACACGCGCCGGATTTGGCGCCGGACTGCTCGAAGCCGGAAGAAACAACCAAAATATTGTTGCTCTTACTGCCGACCTTAACGGCTCGGTGAAAACCGATGCCTTTGCCGCCGAATTCCCCGAAAGATTTATTAATACAGGAATTGCCGAAGCAAACATGATAAATATTGCCGCAGGATTGGCTTTAACAGGAAAAATCCCTTTTGCAGCAAGCTTTGCCGCATTTGCAACAGGCAGAGTATATGACCAAATTCGACAGTCGGTAGCATATTCAAATACAAACGTGAAAATTTGCGGCTCGCACGCAGGAATTACTCTCGGCGAAGACGGCGCAACGCATCAAATCATGGAAGACTTTGCTCTGATGAAAGTTTTGCCAAATATGCTTGTCCTTTGCCCCTGCGATTACAATCAAACAAAACTGGCAACAATTGCAGCGGCGCAGCATGTCGGACCGGTTTATATACGTTACGGACGTCCGAGCGTTCCTAACTTTACACCCGAAAATGATATTTTTGAACCTGGAAAAGCGCAAAAACTTGTTGACGGAACAGATGTTTCTATTTTTGCAACAGGACATTTGGTTTGGGAAGCGCTGCTTGCTTGCGAAGAGTTGAAAAAACAGGGAATTTCTGCCGAAATCATAAATATCCACACAATAAAACCGCTTGATGAAAAAGCAATTTTGCTGTCGGCAGCTAAAACCGGAGCAGTTGTCAGCGCCGAAGAACATTTGCGCAACGGCGGTTTAGGCGAAAGTATTGCTCACGTTTTGGTTACAAATACAAAAACGCCAATGGAAACAGTTGCCGTTAACGACAAATTCGGGCAAAGCGGAAAACCAATGGAACTGCTCGAAGAATATCATCTTACGCATCCTTACATTGTACAAGCTGCACGAAAAGCAATAAGCAGAAAATAACGCAATTTTTTGTAAACTACATTTATGCACAACGAAACAGACGATAAATTATTGATTGAAATGTTTAAAAGCAACGAAAGCAAAAACTTCGCTTTTAATCAAATTGTGCTTAAATATCAGGAACGAATATACTGGCATGTACGAAAAATGGTAAT
This sequence comes from Prevotellaceae bacterium, assembly GCA_031277925.1. Taxonomy (GTDB): domain Bacteria; phylum Bacteroidota; class Bacteroidia; order Bacteroidales; family UBA932; genus JAIRKV01. The sequence goes on from JAITLJ010000121.1 coordinate 1,572, forward strand.
AAATCATGATGATGCCGACGATTTGGTGCAGGAATCGTTTATAAAAATATGGAATTCATTAGATAAATTCAGAGGCGAATCGAGTTTGTACACATGGATTTACCGAATAGCGACAAACGAAGTCCTCGCCTTTTTGAAAAAACAAAAATCGCATAATCATGTTTCATTGCAGGATGTAGAAAACGATTTGCGCGACACGCTGAAACAGGACATATATTTTAACGGCGATGACGCTCAAATAAAACTGCAGCAAATATTGGCAAGTCTGCCGCCCAAACAGCGATTAGTTTTTAATATGAAATATTTTGACGAAATGAAATATGAAGAAATTGCCGAAATACTCGACACATCTGTCGGAGCGCTTAAAGCATCATACCATATTGCAGTCGAAAAAATTAAAAAAAATATTAACAGCATTTAAACCTTTTGAATTTCAAATAATCAAACAAACAGTATGAATGATGAAACAAACATAAAATTACCCGACAGACTGAAAAATTCACCGTTCAGTCTTCCCAACGGATATTTTGACTCTTTGCCCGACTGTATAATGAAAAAATGTACGAGCGAAACAGTTAAAAAACGAACGTTGTGGCAAACGGCAAAACCAATATTAAATTTTGCCGCCGGATTTTTATTGCTTGTCGGAATTTCACAAATAATAGTAAATACCGTAACCGACAAAAAATCGGATACAACGCTTAATCTGGCGCAAACCAATACGGACGAAACCTCAATAATTGATTTATACGAAAATGGCGAAATCACCGATGAAATTGAAGATGAAATAATTACTTACCTTGTTGACGACCATTACATATCAATGGTGTTTATCGAAGATGAATATTTACCTTAATATATAACAACCATGAAAAAAATAATATTAACATCAATAATCTTTATTTGCATAGGCGTACAATCGGCAATAACTCAGGATATTAACACGGCAGATTCTGCCATGTTCAAATGTATTTATAAAAACGCCGACGACAAATTCCAATTGCTTGCATACTGCGACGATACGGCAAAACAGCACAAAAAAAATATTATAAACAAAAATGACCGGGAAAAAATTCACAAAATGCTGGACGAAAAGAAAAAAGAATACTATACAAAAGAAATGAATCTTACCGATGCCGAAACCAAAATGTTTTTTCCGATATTAGAACAGTTTGAAAGCAAACACCGCAAAATAATGCACGAACGTAAAAAACTGTCGCATAATTTTGAAATCGAAAAAATAGCAATAACCGATGCCGAAGCCAAACAGATAAACAAACAACTGTTCGACCTGCAAAAACAGGAATTTGATTTAGTGCTTGAATATATGAAAATATTTGAAACAATATTACCGCCAAAAAAATTGTTTCTGTTTCATAAAGCCCGTGAAAACTTTATGCGCGGATTGATAAAAGACATGGGAAATAAAAACAAAAATCTTCCGAAAATTAACTTCAACGGCAAATTGTAAACATTGCCACTTCGGCTTGATTTTATTACGCAAATGAGATGATTGAAGATTTAAATAACACCGATTATAAAATTTTTTGTAATTCTTAACGCAATAAATTGTTTATAAATAATATATTTTTTACCTTTGCATCTTGTTTTTTTGATAAAAATGATTTGACTTGAAAAAAAACATTATGCTGATTAATAAAATTGGCATATTTTTTGGTTATGAATATAAAAAAGTGCATCTTTGTCGTCTTCAAAACAAACGACAGACATATTGAAAAAAATTATATACTATAATAAATGTTGAAAAATTACAGGAAAATATTGATTGTTTTAATAACAATAACAACCATATCAACCAATACAATATTGGCGCAAAGAGATGGTGATGCATTCAGAACATACTCGCCATATACTTTATATGGAATTGGCGATATGTATCGTAACGGAAGTATTGCAAACAAAGCGACAGGCGGAATAAACTACGGCGTGCGCGACCAGTTAGGAATAAATTCATACAATCCGGCAGCGCTGAGCATTCAAGACTCGCTTGTTGTGATGCTTGACTTTGCAGCAGGTTCAAAAAACACATATTCAAAATCATCATTATCAACAACAAGTGCAAACGCTTTTTATTTTGATTATGTAAATTTAAGTTTGCGGATAGCGCCAAATCTTACAGTAAATGTTGGAATATCGCCTGTAAGCGATATTGGCTATGATATCGAACGCAAAGAATCAGACCCAAACCAAATATTTCAATACGGAGACGTAAACTATGCATATACCGGCGAAGGCGGAATAAATCAAGTACATTGGGGCGCAGGCTACAGACTGCTTCCAAAATTATCGATAGGCGTTAACATGCATTATTATTTCGGCTCAATAAACAGGTTTTATTCTATTGAATATCAAACATCTTCACAATTCGCCAATATTTATTCGGAAAGCAGGACGCGAATCAGCAAAATAGGATTTACCTTCGGAGCGCAATTCCACACACGATTGAACGCTAAAACTTTTTTGACGCTTGGAGCAATATTTCAACCCAAAACAATATTGCCCGTACGCAAAGAAATAACAACAATAACATCAAGCGATATAACAACCGACACATCGCGAAATGTTGTTACAGGCGTTAATGATATATTTATGCCGCAAACATTTGGATTGGGTTTCACATTGCGCAAAACAGACAAACTTGTGATTGGCGCCGACTATACATATCAAGACTGGTCGAAATTTAATCCGGACGGCGTTTCTCATTCATTTTCGTTTACGGCAGGCAAAAGCCATACATATAATTTTGGTTTGGAATATACCCCCAAAGCAACTAATTTGAAAAATAATTTTAAACGATGGAATTACCGCGCAGGAATTCGATATTCAAAAACATTTATGACCTGCAACGGAATAAATATAAATGAACAAAGCATAATGTTTGGCGTAGGCCTGCCTTTAACACGACGATTAGGCTCAAAAATAAATGCCGCCGTTGAAGTAGGACAGCGAGGAACTGTTAAAAACGGACTTATTAAAGAAACATTTGTTACGTTTTCAATTGGAATAAATATCTTTGATATATGGTTTCAGAAATTTCAATTTAATTAATTAACATTTTATAAATACAGTTACAATGAAAACAATCAGTAAATTTACATTAAGCGCAATCTTTTTAATACTTGTGGCAACAACAGGCGCTTTCGGACAAAAAGGCAAATTTGGAGCAACTTCCGAAGACAGCGTAGTCTGCGTTCGCAATCTTAACTTTATAAAAGAAGAGATGCAAAGCAATAATTTTGAAACAGCCTATACTTTATTCAAAGAACTGCTGCAAGTTTGCCCAAATGCAAGTCTTAATACATATTTGTATGGCATAAGACTAATGGAAAACTTGGTAAATAAAGAAAAAGACCAGGTTGCCAAACAAAAATATGTTGATACAATTCTTGCTTTGTATGACAAACGACACGAAATTTTCAACAGACCATCAAAAGGCGAAACAGCTTTCCGCAAAGCAGGCGTATTAATTGATTTTCGTCAAGACCAACATCCCGAAATAATAAAAGAATACGAAATAGCGGCAAAAAATAATTATAAGACAGCCGATTCGTATATACAAATCATGCAGCAAGTGAAAATAATGTACGAAAAAAAATTACTTGACGGCGATGCAACAATTGCCCGCTATGAAAATATAATTAAAGAAATTGAAAAACTGCCCGCAACGAACGAAATAGAAGATGCACGCAAAATCATTGATGGACTGTTTCTTGCAATGCCCGAACTCAACTCTTGCGAAAATCTTGTTACAATGTACACGCCAAAATTTCGGGCAAATCCCGAAGATATGGATTTAATTCGCGGAATAAGATACCGCCTTTCAAACGCCGAAGGCTGCAAAGAAACACAACTGTTTGCAGATGTAGTAGAAGCAGGCTATCGTCTTGAACCAAATGCAGAATCGGCATTCCAGCTGGCTCAACTTTTCTTAATCAGAGGCGACAAGGAAAAAGCAATGTCGTATATGGAAGAAGCCATCGAACAGGAATCAAACAGTCTGCAAAAATCAAAATACATGCTTCAAGTTGCCGCTGTTAATTTTCAAGATGGACGCACAAGCAAAGCATTGTCGCTTGCAACACAGGCAAAAAATTTGAACCCGAACGCAGGCGAAGCATATATGATTATAGGAAATTGCTATGCACGCATGATAACAAACGCTTCGGAATGTGAATTTAACGGTCGCGCTATTTTCTGGATTGTAGTTGACATGTTCCAAAAAGCAAAAAGCGTTGACCCTAATCTGGCAAGTACGGCAAATCAATCAATTGCAACATACAGTAAACTTTTCCCTTCGTATGAAGATATTTTTCTTAACGAATATACCGAAGGTCAGCAATATACTGTAAATTGCAACGGAGTTACGGGAACAACAACGGTTCGTTCGGCATCAAAATAAATTCAATTTATTAAAAATTGACTTAAAAAATGGAACTTAATAAGATAAAAACGATGACGCTTTTACTGTGTGTCATCGTTTTTGTTTCGTGCGGCGACAAAAAAGAAGAAATCGACAGCAATACGGCAAAAGAAGATGTTTTGCTGTCGGAAACATTTAATTTGGACGTGATTTTAAGTCAATACGGAAAAACAAAACAAACAGTAAAAGCGCCGCTAATGTTGCAGTTTTCGGGCAAAGAAGGAAAATACACAACATTCCCCAGTGGAATTTATGTAGAATCGTTCACCGATTCGCTGACGCTTGAATCGACAATCGCCGCAAAATTTGCAAAAATGAAAGAAGGCAAAGACGAATTTTACAGCGCTTACGACAGCGTAGTAGTAACAAATTATCTTGACAAAACAAAAATTATTACCGACACGCTTTACTGGGACAGAAAAAACGGAAAAATTTATAACGAATGCTTTACAAAATTTTTTTTCAAAGACGGATATTTTGACGCTCTAAACGGCTGGACTTCAAACGAAAACCTTTCCGATTATGAAATAAGAACAATACGCGAAGGCGATTTGACGCTGGACAGGCAAAACAGACTGGAAAACGACAGCATAAACGCAAATACAATAACTTTTCCCGATACAACCGAAATAATACCGCAACAACAGCCAAAACCTGAACCGCCGCGGCAACCAAATCGACAATTACAGATACAGGATAAAAATATCAACGATAAAAAAACATCAAAGCCGAGAATTTTAAAAAAATCGGCAGACTTACAAAAAAACGAAAAAGCAAAATGAACGGTTCGGTTGTAATAATATTTATATCACTGCTGCTTTCCGCTTTTTTTTCGGGAATGGAAATCGCCTTTGTTTCATCAAACAAATTACGACTGGAACTTGATAAAAAACAAAAAAAATTCTATACCAAAATCACAGATATTTTTATTCGCAATGCAAGCGATTACATATCCACAATGCTCGTAGGCAATAATATTGCACTTGTAACATACGGAATAGCATTTGCGGCGCTGATTAAAAATCCGATACAAACAATATTTGCAACAACATCCGATATGCTTGTGCTGACAGTACAAACAATAATTTCGACACTGATTGTGCTTGTTACAGCCGAATTTTTACCCAAAAGTTTATGTAAAATAAATCCTAACGGAATACTCAAAGCCTTTGCAATTCCCGTATTTGCGCTTTATGTGATACTTTATCCGATTTCGATTTTTACATCGTGGCTTGCCCGAATGATTTTAAGAATATTCGGAAAAAAAATAAAAAACGAAGTAAAAAAAACAGTATTCAACCGTTCCGACCTGTTCAAACTTACAACCGAAGTTGAAAGCGTTGAACAAAACAACGAAAACGATATTCTGATTTTTAGAAATGCCCTCGATTTTCCCGAAGTAAAAGTGCGCGAATGCATGATTCCGCGAACCGAAATAGAAGCAATAGACGAAAATGATACGATAGACAATTTGAAACAAAAATTCATAAAATCAGGATACTCGCGAATCCCCGTATATCACGAAACAGTTGATAACATAATCGGATATGTAAATTCTAAAGATTTATTCAAACCAACATCCGATTTAACTTCAATAATTCGCCCCGTACACTTTGTGCCGGAAACCATGCAAGCCGAAAAACTTTTGAAAAACTTTATAAAAGAACATCAATCGCTGGCTGTGGTTGTAGATGAATTTGGCGGAACATCGGGATTGATTTCAATTGAAGATATTTTGGAAGAAATACTTGGCGAAATTGATGATGAACACGATACAGATGAAATGATAGAAAAGAAAATAGACGACAACGTATTTGTATTTTCGGGGCGACTTGAAGTTGAACATCTGAATGCAAATTATAACCTTAAAATTCCTGAATCAGAACAGTACGAAACGCTTGCCGGATATATATTACACGAAAACGAAAGCATTCCGCAGCAGAACGAAATGATTAAAACAGGCGATTTTAACATTAAAATATTAAGAATGTCGAGCAGCAGAATAGATTTGGTGCAAGTTACAAAAATAAATTGAATTTAACATATAATTGAAATTAAAAACAACAAAAACAAAATATTATGATACAGATTATCGGAAATAAAAGTTCAATTTTCAATCAATTTATGCTTGAATTGAGAGATGTAAAAATACAAAAAGACAGAATGAGATTCCGCGAAAACCTTGAACGAATGGGCGAAATCTTTGCTTACGAAATAAGTAAGGCATTACCCGCAAAACGTAAAAACGTGGAAACTCCGCTTGGCTCAGTCGAAATAGATGTGCCAAATACCAATATTGTGCTGGCTACCATTCTTCGCGCCGGATTGCCTTTGCATCAAGGCATGCTCAATCTGTTCGACAAAGCCGAAAATGCCTTTGTTTCGGCATACCGAAAATACGACAGAGATAACAGTTTTGAAGTAAAAATAGAATATATTTCATCGCCAAATCTCGACAGTAAAACATTGATAATTTCCGATCCAATGCTTGCTACCGGCGCTTCGATGCATTTGGTATATCGCTCGTTAATAGAAAACGGAATCCCCGAACACACGCATATTGTTTCGATAATTGCAAGCAAAGAAGGAATTGATTATATACGCAAATATTTTTCTAAAAAAGATATTACAATCTGGGTTGGCGCAATCGATGACGAACTTACCGTAAAATCGTACATCGTTCCCGGCCTGGGCGATGCTGGCGATTTGGCTTACGGATGCAAAGTTTAAATAATCAAGCCTTAAAAACAGTTTTTTTAACTTTTACCCAAAATCAAAATCGATTAAAACCTATTATTTTTTTTACTTCGTATAAGGTTTTGCTTGCGCTTTCGCGTGCTTTTTCGGCGCCAAGTTTGGCAATTTTATTCAGATATTCGGTATTTTCTCTTATATCAATAATTTGCCTGCGAATGGGCAATGTGATTTTGCAAATATCTTCGGCAATCTGTTTTTTCAATTCACCGTAACGTATTTGGCACGAATTGTATTTGTCGGTAAAATACTGTACTGTGTCGGGCGACGAAACAACTTTGAGCAAGGTGAATAAATTACGAATTACTTCGGGCATTTCCGTATTTGGAGCAACGGGACCGCTGTCGGTTAGCGCTCGCATCACTTTTTTGGTGATTGTCTGTTCATCGTCGATGAGAAATATTCCGTTATTTTCGCTTTTGCCCATTTTTCCGGCTCCGTCAAGTCCCGGAATTTTTATCAAATCATTTCCGAAATTATAAGCATCAGGTTCGGGGAATAATTTTACTCCATACAGATTATTAAAACGCCGTGCATAGATTCTGGTCATTTCCAAATGCTGTTCCTGATCTTTGCCTACGGGAACTTTGCCTGGTCGATGAATTAAAATATCCACAGCCATAAGCACAGGATAAGTCAGCAATCCTGCATTTACATTGTTTTGCTGTTTGCGAACCTTGTCTTTAAACGAAACCGTGCGCTCCAATTCGCCTACGTATGCAAGCATGTTGAGCAAAACGTACATTTCCGAAATTTCGGGAACATCGCTTTGTATAAACAGCGTAACTTTTTCGGGGTCGAGCCCCGAAGCGATATATTCTGAAAGTATTTGTTTGACGTTTCCTGCCAAATCATCGGGTTTGGGATGCGTGGTGAGCGAATGTAAATCGGCAACAAAAAAGAAGCATCTGTTTTCATTCTGCATCTTTATAAAATTGCGCAATGCGCCGAAATAATTACCTAAATGCAAATTTCCGGTAGGACGTATTCCACTTACAACTGTTTCCATTTTTCTTTATTTTAATTAAAATTTTTTGCAAATATACAATTTAATTGAAAGTTGGGAAATTGGCTGAATTGATATTTCTCAATAAACAGTGCAAAAGAATAAATTAAATTACAGTAGAATTGGGAAAAAATAAGATTTATTTGAACAAATATAATTGGTTGTTTTCCAATTCAAAATATTTGGAACAAATGTAGTTAGATATAAATAATTCCTTACCTGTCTGGTCTGAATTTTCGGTAATATTTCTCATTCCATAAGTCAAATTCCATGGAACAATGTTTGCAAACGAAAACAGATTTCTGATATATTCGCTGTCGTCGTATGTTATTAGCCATTTGTGCCGGCAGTTTTTCATGTTTTCTGCGAACCGTACATGGTAGAAAGATTTGTGCAAATTACCGTTTTTGCCGTATAAAGCCGATTTTGTTGCTGAATAGTAAGGCGGGTCAAGGAAAATAAACACATTTTCACCTTCGCTCTTGAGAACATCTTCGTAAT
>JAITLJ010000149.1 GCA_031277925.1 Prevotellaceae bacterium
AGTGCGCCGGCGTTTAATTTCTGACTGTAAATCCATTTTTTTATTTTGAGACGCAAAGGTACACGAAATTTCTAAATTACATGCAAACGAATAACATGGGAATTTGGAATCAATCTGATTTTACGCCTGCTTCGGTTGCTGTACTTCTGCTTAAAAATATCGTAATAACAAAAAAACGGATGGAATAATTATAAATATTTATTTAATTTTGAAAATATTCTTTTATTTATTATTTTTTTTCATACCTTTGCAGAAAAACATCATCAAAAAAATGAAAAATATACTGCTACTTGGAGATGAAGCAATAGCACAGGGCGCTATCGATGGCGGACTTTCGGGCTGTTATGCATATCCCGGAACTCCATCTACCGAAATAATGGAATATATCCAGCACAATAAATTTGCATGTGAAAATAATATTCACAGAGTTTGGTCATCAAACGAAAAAACAGCATTTGAAAGCGCAACAGGAATGTCGTATGCAGGCAAGCGATCTATGGTTTGCTTCAAACACGTAGGTTTGAATGTGGCGGCAGATGCTTTTATGAATTCTGCAATTACAGGAATCAACGGCGGTTTGGTAATAGTTTCTGCCGATGATCCATCAATGCATTCATCACAAAATGAACAGGATTCGCGCGTGTATGCAAAATTTGCAATGATTCCAGTACTGGAACCGTGCAACCAGCAGGAAGCCTACGACATGGCTTATACTGCATTTGAACTTTCAGAAAATACAGGTCTTCCTGTAATGATAAGAATTACTACGCGGCTGGCTCATTCGCGCTCAAATGTTGAAACAAAACCGCAAAAACCGCAAAACAATTTACATCTTCCCAAATCGTCGAAACAGTTTATTCTTCTTCCGGCAATCGCACGCCGTAATTACGAATCGCTGATAGCAAAACAGAAAATAATGCGTGAGCTGTCAGAAAAATCGCCGTTCAACAAATATCATGATGGTAGCGACAAGTCGCTTGGGATAATTACAACAGGAATAGGCTACAATTATCTTATGGAAAATTTCGTGGACAAGCTCTGCAACTATCCTGTCCTCAAAATAGTTCAATATCCATTGCCTTACAGCCTTGTTGAAAAAATTTACTGCGAATGCGATAAAATCCTTGTTGTAGAAGAAGGTTACCCTGTGGTCGAAGAATTGCTGAAAGGATTTATTTCCAGCAATGCTAAAATAATCGGACGTTTAAGCGGCGCCATTCCACGCACAGGCGAACTGACGCCTGCTGTTCTGGCAAAAGCGCTGAATATCGATAGCGGCAAAACCTGTGAAATTCCCGATATGCTTGCTCCACGACCTCCGCAACTGTGTCAGGGCTGCGGGCATCGCGATGTAGCCGAAATTATAAACAGCGCAATGAGCGAATACGGAAAAGGCAGAGTTTTTGCCGATATAGGATGTTATACCTTAATGGCTTTGCCTCCTTTTGATGCAATCGACACCTGCGTTGAAATGGGAGCATCAATCACAATGGCAAAAGGAGCAGCCGATGCAGGTCTTGTTCCCTCAATTGCAATAATCGGCGACTCAACTTTCACGCACTCGGGAATGACAGGACTGCTGGATGCCGTAAACGAAAAAACGCCAATAACCGTAATTATTTCCGACAATCTGACAACAGGAATGACAGGCGGACAGGATTCGTCGGGAACTGACAGGCTTGTTGAAATATGCAAAGGCACAGGTGTTGAACAGGAACATATACGAATGATTGTGCCATTGAAAAAAAACTTTGACGAAAACCTTGCAGTATTAAAAGAAGAAATGCAATACGGCGGCGTTTCGGTGATAATTGCACAGCGCGAATGCATTCAAACATTTGCAAGACGCGTAAAAAACAAAACAAAGATTTAAAAAAACTTCATTGCAAAAAACGAAACGATTTAAGAAAATATTCACACAAACTGCGGATAAATAATAGCTTTAATCTTACAAATCAAATACTTTAAATCATTGATAAGCGTATTTTGAAAAAAAGTATTAATTTAGCCGAAAATTTTGTATGAAATCTGAAAAAATAATATCACTAATAACGCTAATATTGTTTTCGATAAATGTGTCGGCGCAAAACGAAACAGAACTGAACAGGAAATTCGGTTTCAAAGATTTTTGTTTCGACCTAAATATTCGCACCCTGCTGGCTTACAAAACAGGAAACGAATTGTCGGAACCTTACGTTGAACTTAACAGCAACGAAACCATTACTTTTATGTTTGACGATTTATCGGAAGCTGCGCGCGACTTTTATTATGTAATCAAACATTGCAATGCCGACTGGGAAGAAGACAATCTGTTTGTCAGCGACTATATGACAGGATTTGCAGAAAACAGCATATTCAGATTCAATTCTTCGATAAACACAACGGTATATTATAAAAATTACGTTCTTACAATTCCTAACGAAGACGTGCAAATTGTAACATCCGGCAATTATTTGCTCAAAGTTTACGACCGATATGATGACAAACCAGTATTTCAGAAAGGATTTAAGATTTTTGAAAATAAAGTTGCCTTATCGTTGAAATATCGCCACATTGTAAATTATAGAAACGATGGAAAACAGCAATTGGAATTTTCGGTGAATCGCGGAAGTTTACCCTTACAAAATCCTTATAACGAATTCAAACTGCGTGTAGAACAAAATTCGCAACGTGTGCCATCGCAGGCGCTGCCAACCATATCGTTTCAAAATAATTCAATAATAGACTATTCAAATGCAACAAAAAATATCTTCAAAGGCGAAAACGAATATCGGCTGTTTGACACGCGAAACCTTGCCTACAATGCCGAAGGAGTGAACAGAATTATAAATCAAAACATGGAATATCACGTTTTGCTCAACATCGACAGGCAAACCGATAATGAAACATATCAATATAATCGCGACATAAACGGCAAATATTACATCGAAGCCGACCGCATGATTAAAAACAGTACCGACAAAAATCTGGAAGCCGATTACGTAAACGTTTATTTTACCATCGAAGACCCAAATCCGCAGCCGAATATTACAATTTACCTTTACGGAGCAATAAGCGATTGGGGATTAAAGCCAGAATGTCGTATGGAATATAACGAAAGCCGACAGTCGTACGAAACAACTTTGCTGCTCAAACAGGGCTATTACAATTATAAATACGTTGCCGTTGACAACAAAATGAATTTTCTGTCTGATTTTTTCGATGAAAGTTTTGCTCAAACAGAAAACGAATATACAGTCAATGTCTATTACAAAGGCATACGCGACAGATGGGACAGACTTGTAGCAATAGAAAGTATAAATACTGTGAAATAATATAAATATGCAAATTAATTTATACCTTTATAGCGTTGAAATTGATAAATACACAATTAAATAATATATAAACATGAAAAAAACATTTAATATTTTCAAAAACAAATGGGTGAAATTCGGAACGGTATCATTTCTATACATACTTTTTGTAATATGGCTTCGCAGCCCTTTATGGTTTTTAGGCTTAGCCGTAATTTATGATATTTATATAAGCAAAAAAGTGAAATGGGCTTTTTGGAAAGACAAAAACGGCGAAGCAAAAGGACTGCGCGGCTGGATAGATGCAATAATATTTGCAGTTATAGCGGTAACTTTTATCAGAATGTTTTTTGTAGAAGCATATACAATTCCAACCGGCTCGATGGAAAAATCATTACTTATAGGCGATTATCTGTTTGTTGATAAAGTAACCTACGGACCGAGAATACCAAATACTCCGCTTTCGTTCCCGCTGGTTCATAACGTATTACCGCTTACGCAAATCACAAAATCATATCTGGAATGGATAAAACTTGATTATAAACGCCTTGCAGGATTACGGAATATAAAACGCGACGATATTGTTGTTTTCAATTTCCCACATGGCGATACGGTTTTGATTGGTAATCCCGCAATGGATTTTTACGATTGGAGACGAACCTTCGGTAAAAATCATATATTGAAAAAAAGCGATTACACAGTTCGCCCTGTCGATAAAAAGGATCATTACGTAAAACGCTGTATTGCAATTCCCGGCGATACCGTGAAAATAATAGATGGAGATGTTTACGTAAACGGCGAAAAACAAAAAGAAATTCCCCAAAAACAATATAGATACCGAATACAGACAGACGGACGCCCAATACCTAACAAAATATGGAAAGAAATGGATATTTCGATGAGCGACCGCCGAAATATCATGGACGGAATTACGCTTACCGCTGAAAATGTTGAGAAAATAAAAAAAATGCCTAACACAGTAAATATTGAACGTGTGAAAAACGATCCCGACCCATCGCTATTTCCCTTCGATAAACGAAATTGGAACATAGACAATTACGGACCTGTATGGATTCCTAAAAAAGGAACTACAATAGAACTTACTCTTGATAATCTTCCGTTTTATAAACGAATAATAGACATTTACGAAAATAACGATTTGGAAATAAAAGATAGCGAAATTTTTATAAATGGCGAAAAAACAGATAGTTATACATTCAAAATGGATTATTACTGGATGATGGGCGATAATCGACACAATTCTCTTGATTCGCGTTACTGGGGATACGTTCCCGAAGATCATATCGTAGGAAGACCTATGTTTATATGGTTTTCGTCAGATCCTGAAAAATCATTTCCAAAAAATATACGATGGAAGCGACTGTTCAAAGGAATAAATTAAACAAACAAAACAAATTGTATGAAAAACATTCTGACAGCAGTATTTGTTATAATGATTGCCGTTGCCCAAAAATCAACGGCATGCACGTCGGCAATAATTACAGGCAGAGCCACGCACGATGGACGTCCGCTAATGTGGAAACATCGAGACACAGGAACAGAAAACAACAGAATAGTTTATGCGCAAGGTTTAAAATATTCGTACATCGGACTTACCAACAGCAATGATATCAATGATGAAGAAATATGGGCAGGAACAAATTCCGCCGGATTTTGCATTATGAATACAGCATCGTATAACCTTAAAGATTTGAACGATGAAACTAAAATAAAAGATCGTGAAGGAATAATCATGCGGATGGCTCTCGAATGTTGCGCTACAATCGACGACTTTGAACATTTTCTTGATACGGTAACAAAACCCATGGGAATCGAAGCAAATTTCGGAGTAATAGATGCCAGTGGCGGCGCTGCTTATTATGAAGCCAATAATTTTACATACAAAAAATACGATGCCAACGACCCCGAAACCGCTCCGAACAGTTATATAATACGAACAAACTATTCGTGCTCGGGACGCGAAGATGACGGAATGGGCTATATCAGATACGAAAATGCAAAATATCTTTTTGAAAATCATCAAAACGAAAAATTTACGCCCGAATGGCTGATATCATCGGCTTCGCGGTCATATTACCATTCGCTTTTAAACTGCGATTTGCAAACAACAATGCCTGAATATGTAATCGATCAGGATTATATTCCGCGTAAAAGTTCTTCGGCATCTATTGTTTTTCAGGGCGTAAAACAAAATGAACCGGTAGAACATACAACAATGTGGACCTTACTCGGATATCCGCCATGCTCTATTGTTGTGCCTCTTTGGGTAAAAGGCGGCAAACAATTACCCGAAATAATGACAAAATCCGATAATAATAATTCGCCATTATGCGATAAAGTTGTTGCACTCAAACACAAAGTATTTCACATAAAACGCGGAAACGGCGAAAAATACATGAAATTTTCGCTGCTATACAACAAAAACGAAAATGGAATAATTCAGAAAATAAGACCTTACGAAAAAGAAATTTTCGAAGATACATATAAAAAAATCGATGAATGGAATACAACCGTATGGAACGAAAAAAACATTCAAACTTACTATGAATATTTAAATGAAAAAATTATAAAAACATACAAAAATCTATTTGATTTATAGTTTATTAACATATTTACTAATAGAACAACACGAAATTCATTTAGACAAACAGTCGCTTCTTAATAAATATTGAAAATATTCATTATTAATAAACTGTAAGCATAAATTATTGAATAAAAATACCGAGTTTTATATAGATACAGGCAAAAATTTGGCAAAATATGAACTTGTTTCTTTATCTTCTTTTGTCTTGATACAAATTAACAGAAAGAAATAATTGTCCGAAATTTTTAATGTTTTAGCTTTGTCCTTTTTTTATAAGGAGCGACTACTTATTTTAAATATTTGAAAATTGAAAAAAAACAAAAATTAAGGTAAAAGTAATCACATTGGCTCATTTTGATAGTATAGGAATTGTCAAAGGATGATATTTTTTTTCGAAAATCAAAAAAAGACAGGCATGTTATAATCGCAATTATCAAATAAAAAATGCAATTTGTTTACAAAAAATTACTAACTTTGTGATGTAAAGAATAATAAAAAAAGACATATAAAAAATTATTATGCATACTGACTTAATGGCAAATACAAACCGCTACACGTTTTCAGGCAAAGAAAAACAAACAATAAAAGATTTGGGCTTTTTAGATTTTGGAGCGCGAATGTTAGAAACAGAAATTGGCAGGTGGTTTGTAATAGACCCGCTAGCAGAGAAATATTATTCTGTAAGTCCG
>JAITLJ010000171.1 GCA_031277925.1 Prevotellaceae bacterium
GCGTAAAAACAGAATTCCGTCGAACGTAGAGAGACATTATTCTGTTAGCAATCGAGCCGTTTAGCGGGTCGCCGAGAACCGAGTTTACGAGTTCGCCGAAGGCAACGCACGCCTTGATTTTTTGCTCACGCTGGGTTTATTTTTTATTGGTGTTCGCGAACTCCGCTACGCTTCGGTTGCTTCTTTTGTATCAAGACAAAAGAAGAAAGAAACAGGTTCATATTTTATCGAATTTTTGCCTGTATCTGTATAAAACTCGGTATTTTGATTCGATAATTTACGCTTACAATTTATTAATCATGAACAGTTTCAATATTTATTAAGGCACGACTAAATAAATTTTGATAACCATCAGCCATGAAAACCGCTGTAAAACTTGCAAAACTTGTATTTTCAATATGGCCTGTCGTTTTTGCCCTCGTAATAATTTATAAAAGCTTTGTTTACAACTTTATTTCCGCCGGGCGTAGGATAATTGCCTGTAAAATACCAGTCGCCTGTATGCTCAGGGCAAGCGGCGTGTAAATTTTCAACTGACTGAAATACAAGTTGAACTTCGGCTTTGGAATTTTCGGGCTTCAACATTTGCGCAATTTTAACGGCAACCTGTTCGTCTGTGAAAGGCGAATAAATATCTTTTACATAATTTACTATTTCTTCTTTACGCAGATTTTCCTGCTCTTTGCAACGTTTATAAACATTTTCAATTATATGTTCCGCTTTATTGTCTTTCAGTAATTCGATTGCTGCAAGGAAAGCGCAAAATTCGTTCATTCGCGACATGTCAATTCCATAGCAATCGGGGTAGCGAATTTGCGGACAGGAACTTACAACTACTATTTTGCGCGGTTCGAGTCTGTCGAGAATACTGATTATACTGCGTTTCAATGTTGTGCCGCGCACAATGGAATCGTCAATAATAACGAGAGTATCCTGATTGCGCCGAATGACGCCGTACGTAACATCATAAATATGCTCAACAAGATTTGTGCGTTCTTCGCCTTCGGTGATGAATGTTCGCAGTTTGGCATCTTTCACGGCTATTTTTTCGTAGCGTGGACGGCGAGTTATTATATTCCAAAGTTCTTCGTAATTAAGCAGTTTGTGCGATTCTATGATCTGTCGCTGTTTGTCGCGCAGCATAAAGTCTTCGATACCTTTCAACATTCCGAAAAATGCTGTTTCGGCTGTATTTGGAATAAACGAAAAAACGGTATTATCCAAATCATAATCAATAGATTTCAATATTGAATCAGTAAGCAGTTCGCCAAGTTTTTTACGTTCGCGATAAATTTCCTTATCTGTTCCGCGCGAAAAATAAATGCGTTCAAACGAGCATGATTTTTTTTCGCCTGCGGCAATAATCTGTTCTATTTTGCCATTTCCGTCTTTATTTATGATTAATGCTGCTCCGGGCGGTATTTCGCTTATTCCGTTTGTGCGAACATCAAGCGCCGTTTGCAGCACAGGACGCTCGGATGCAACGGCGATAATTTCATCGTTCACGTAATAAAATGCAGGACGAATTCCGTTCGGGTCGCGAATTACAAAAGCATCTCCGTTGCCTGTCATTCCTGCTATTGCATATCCTCCATCAAATCTTTTTGTTGCGCGTTTCAGAATATTCACAACATCGATCTCTTCGGATGTCCGTTTTGAAATTTCAATTTTCGATAATCCTTGCTGTTTGTATTTTTCGTAAAGATGATTGTTTTCTTCATCAAGATAATATCCTATTTCTTCGAGAATGGTAACGGTATCGGTAATATCGCGCGGTTGCTGTCCTATATTCAAAAGTTGATTGTAAATTTCATCGGTATTGGTAAGATTAAAATTTCCTGCAACAACCAGATTTCGCGAAAGCCAGTTGCTTGCCCTCATTACGGGATGAACATGCTCGATCGAGTTTCCGCCAAAAGTTCCGTAACGCAGATGACCAAGGTACAGTTCGGCGGCAAATGGCAGGTTTTCTTTTGCCCATGCAGGATTTTCTTCCTGTCCGCAATTTGTTTTTATTGAATTTTTTATAAACTCAAACACATCGCTTAATGATGATTTATCGTTTGAGCGTGAACGATGAATATAACTTTTACCGGGTTGCGGATTAAGTTTCAAACTTGCAACGCCGGCGCCGTCCTGTCCGCGATTGTGCTGTTTTTCCATTAGCAGATACAAGCGCTGAATTCCATAAGCCCATGTTCCGTATTTTTGATGATAATAATCAAGCGGTTTGCGTAAACGTATCAGGGCAATGCCACATTCGTGTTTTATTTGATCGCTCATAAGGACGGAAAATTTATTTTTATTTCATTTGACAGCCATGATTTTGGATATATGGCGTTTATTTCGCGTTTGAATTTTTCAGCTTGTTCTTTTGTCCTGAAATCGCCTGCATATACGTAAAAATAAGGATTTTTGTATTCCAAATATACTGGAATGTCAGGATATGCCGATTGGAAATTATGTTTGGTTTGTAATGCCATTGTGCGAGAATTTTGTTGATTGTCGCGAAATATACATATACGGTAGCCTGTTATTTTTTGCGTTTTAAAATTTTCGATACTGTGTAAAGATAAGGCTTCGTTAATATCTTCACTTTGATTTATTTTTATTTTGCCCTGAGGCGAATTTTCCAATTCGTCAATTATATTCACAAAAGTTGAATCCAATATTACAAATATCGAATCGGTTTCGGATGTTTGCGACCTTGCAGAAAGCGTTGCAAATATTCCAGATAATAGCAGTATTAATAATTTAATTTTCATATACAGTGAACTGTTTTATTTATTTCCAAACGAGTTTATTAATGTTTCAAAATCAGCATTTTCAAATTTTATTTTTTTGCTGAATATTGATGTTCCTATTTTTATATATCCGTTTAATGTATAATTTTCGTTTGGTGTATTTTTAAATCTGAAACCGGAAAATATCATACTCATCGGGTCGACAATTTTTCCGGTCAGTACAATAATATAATTTTCTTTCGTTTTATTTCCGAATTCAATTTTTTCGGTCATATTTAATTTTGCAAAGTTATATCCGTTTTTGCGAACATCAATATTTATTTTTTTCAGCACAAGTTTTTTTGTTGTCGGATTATCAATTTCAACAGGTATGTTCAGTTTGAAATTCGAACCTTTTACCGCATTTATTTTCACATTGTTGCTGTCGATATTTACATGTACATTCTCGAAGTCGGAGCAGCCTGCAAATATCAATGTTGCAAAAATGAATATTGTATATTTTAGAATTTGCATTTTCAAATTTTATGCAAAAATATAAAAATAATGCAATATAAACATTTAATTTGTATTTATATTGCATCAAATTGTATTATGCACCGGTCAACACTACTATTTCACCTCTGATAAATATTGCTTTCTGTTCCGCAGGTTAGCTGACCTGCGCGTATGAAAATTGCGGCTTTCAGCCTGTACCTGACGGGACTGTTTTTTTAATCTTTAAATCATTAATCTTTTTCGCTGTGCTTTGCAAAGATGTTTTTTAATAAAAATCCAATCAAATAAATCAAAATTCAGTCTGTTTTTTTTACAGTTTTTTTTACTTGTTAATCAACAAGCGTTAATTTTAGATAAAATTTAACACTCTTTGAGGTTTTTTAGTTCCAATAATTTATATTATAGGACAAAGTTAACTTTCGCAAAGGTATATAATTATTTGATAATTGCAAATACCATGTTTTTTAAAATATTTAAAAAATAATTTACAATATCTTATTACACATTGATTTAGCATCGCCTATAATATAAATTATTGGACACGTTGATTAGACAGTGGAATTAAGATGAGGTGGTGGTGTTTGGCATTAATTTAAGATTGATATAATTATTTAATACTAAAATATATACAATTATGGCAAAATCACA
>JAITLJ010000187.1 GCA_031277925.1 Prevotellaceae bacterium
CGCACTTTTGCGGTAATAGCGCATCCTGATGCAGGAAAAACAACATTAACCGAAAAACTTTTGCTTTTTGGCGGCGCTATTCACACTGCAGGCGCTGTACGTTCAAACAAAATTCGCAAAACGGCAACATCCGATTTTATGGAAATCGAAAAGCAACGCGGCATTTCTGTGGCTACTGCCGTAATGCAATTTGAATATCAGGGTTTGAAAATAAATATTCTCGACACGCCAGGACACGAAGATTTTGCCGAAGACACTTACCGTACGCTGACTGCTGTTGACAGCGTTATCATTGTGATTGACGGCGCAAAAGGCGTTGAAACGCAAACGCTGAAATTAATGAACGTTTGCCGAATGAGAAAAACGCCTGTTATTGTGTTTGTAAATAAACTCGACCGCGAAAGTAAAGATCCTTTTGATTTGCTCGATGAAATTGAAAAACAGTTGCAAATAAAAATTCATCCTTTAACATTTCCTGTAAACATGGGAAGTCATTTCAAAGGCGTATATAATCTTTTCGACAGAAAACTGAATTTGTTTTATTCCGAAAATAAACAAAAACTTGACTTTGAAACTGTCGAATTTACCGATTTGTCATCGCGCAAACTTGAAAAGTATATTGGCGACGACGCCGAAAAACTGCGTAACGATGTTGAATTATTAGATGCCGTTTACACCGGATTTAATGTTGCCGAATATCTTCAAGCCAAAGTTGCGCCTGTATTTTTCGGAAGCGCCGTAAATAATTTCGGCATAAAGGAATTGCTCGACTGTTTTATAAAAATTGCCCCATATCCGCAAAAGACAGTTACAGATATGCGCGAAATAGACCCTTTTGAAAATAAAATGACAGGTTTTGTATTCAAAATTCATGCAAACATGGATCCGAATCATCGCGACAGAATTGCTTTTTTGAAAATATGCTCCGGCATTTTCGAGCGAAACAGGGCTTATACTCATGTTGCACTGGGAAAACAATTAAAATTTTCATCGCCAAATACATTCATGGCTGATAAAAAATCAGTAGTCGATCTTGCTTTTCCGGGCGATATTGTAGGATTGCACGATACAGGAAATTTCAAAATAGGCGACACGCTCACCGAAGGCGAAATAATTAAATTCAAAGGTATTCCAAGTTTCTCGCCCGAAAATTTTCGCTACATCGAAAATGCCGACCCAATGAAATTCAAACAACTTGCAAAAGGCATAGATCATTTAATGGACGAAGGCGTGGCGCAACTTTTTACAAGCAAATTCAACGGACGAAAAATCATAGGAACCGTTGGCATGTTGCAGTTTGACGTTATTCAATACAGACTCGAACACGAATATGGCGCAAAATGTAAATACGAACCGCTGAACCTTTACAAGGCCTGCTGGATAAAAAGCGACAATGCCGCACAACTTGACGACTTTATGAAACGCAAACATACAAATATGGCAACCGACAAACACGGACACAATGTTTATCTTGCCGATACCGCATTTGCATTACAAACGGCACAAAACAACTTCAACGATATAAACTTTTATTTTACAAGCGAATTTTAGTAAAAAAGGAATGAAACGACGACCAAGCCCGCTCCGTATGGACAGTTTGTAATGCATTAAATTGTAAATTATAATCATTTTTTAACGCTTCAATAATAATTTTTGATTAATATTTTACATCGCAAACGATGGCAAATTATTGTATAATAAGATATTATAAAATACTTTGTTAATAATCTAAAATTATAGTGTTTGTAATTATTAAATAATTATATAATTTTGCAAGAAATAAATATCTTAGTAATCTAAACTATTAATCAATAAGAAAAAAACAACAAAATATAAAAATGGAACTTAAAGAAAGGTAAAACGAATAAATTTTTTATCATTTACAGTATATACCTGCTTTAGTAAATAACCAAAAATTATGAAACTGTTAACATCTTTTTGCCTTGTATTTTCATTGATTTTTGCGGCAGCAGCGCAAAACAGCAACAGTTTTGCCATCAGGCAATATCCGTGGTCGATGAATTCTCTTCGCTATCCCCGCACGCCGGGATGCGACAGCGTATTTGCCGATACGTACAACGAAACATGGTATTACAATTCCGACAGCCTGTTCTACAAAATGGCAACGCAGGGACGGACGCTCGAAGTTGAAGATTTGCTGCACCATTTGTATTTTCAGGTATTGGATTATGTGGAACGCGAAAAAATAGACGAAGAATGTAAAAAAATGCGAAAAGCCGCCGAAACATATCGAAGCCGCCTGCTCGAAGATGAAGCCGACCGCATGGAAACTTATTTCATGCAAGCCGACAGCGACAGCCTTTGGGATCTTAAATTGGAGAGAATAAAAGAACTGATGAATCGAGCAGTCGAAAACGAAGATTATTCAAGCGAATGTAACATGTTGTTCGAGATGTTTCATGCATGTTTGAATCAGCGACAATACAGCAGAGCATTCACGTATGCAGCAGTGCTTGTCAATAAAATGAAAAACATGACAGACGAAGACTATTTCAAACGGCGCGAAACATATTTCCATATCGGCAACGCCTATTATCTTTTCCGCGACTATACCAGGGCGCTTTCGTGTTTCAGAGTGGCTATGCAGGAAGGCGAACGGCTGTTTTTCGACCGCTCGGGATTAAGAGCAAAAGAGCAGACTGCAAAATATTACGCTTACATCAACCAACTTGATTCCTCCGACTTTTATTATCGCGCACTCTACAACAGCCCCGAACAGGTACGGTTTCGACCTGCTTATGATGTTATTGCAATTCAGGGACTGGCCGAAAACTGCATAAAAAGAGGAGAACACGACAAGGCGCTGAACCTGCTCCAAAAAATTCACCCGGAAGTAGTGAAAAACCACAGTCCACACAATATTGCAACCAGCACATATCTGCTCGGAATATGCTATATCGAAAAAAAACGCTTCTACCTTGCAAAAACAATGATAGACTCAACGCGAATAATGCTGTTGGAATCGAAAATGCAGAACCAAATGTACCCCAAAATAATGAAAGAACTGGATTTTTGCCTGAAAGACTGGTACGATTTGATGAGCCGTTACCATAAAATTGCAGGCAATCCAGCGCTCGAATACGCCTATCGCGACTCGGTGTACATTATCGACAAGGAAGAAAACGAAGAAAAAAACACTCTGTTTATTATGAGAGCCGAACAGGAACTTTTTGAAACCCAAAAACAACTTGCAACCAAGCAAATCATGATCAGGAATAACCGTATTACGATAATTACAATTGCACTTATATCATTACTTGTTGCATTTTTAATTTTTATTCACTTCTACACTAAAACCCGAAAAGCATACCGCCAACTGTACGAAAAAAGCGTGGAATGGGCTAACGTGCACAACAGCATCGACAGCGAACACTCTGCACAAACCGCGCAGAATAAACAGGATGCAGATATTATGAACAAAATTTACAAACTGTTTGAAACCGAAAATATCTATACCGATATCAACCTGTCGCTGCCCAAACTTGCTGCACGCCTGAACATAACGCACCGAAATTACGTGTCGGAAGCAATAAATACAATATGCAAATGCAATTTCAATACATTCATAAACGACTACCGTATAAAATTTGCAATCAAAATACTGAATAATTCCGATTACGACAAATACTCGCTCGAACAGATTGCCGAAATTTCCGGATTTTCAAACCGACAGTCATTCTACACTTCGTTTAAAAGCAAAACAGGATTGACGCCGGCTGCCTTCCGCAAAAACCGACAATCAATAATAAACGATAATAACATATCTTAAACAGCTTTGCTTGCAGGCAACACAGGCGCTGTTTCAAGTCACGTGCGGCAATTCCGCACGTAATGCACAAAGAGGTACCGTTTTTATCAATAGACAATTCATAGCGGAACAGTCTTTAAATTCTTAAATTTTAAATCTTTAAATCACGAAGCATCGTGAAGATATCCCGTCAGGGACAAAAGGTTGATAGAAATTTTGCCGCAGCAAAGTTTACGTGCGGAGCACAGGCGGTTTTTCAAGTCATTTGTGATAATTCCGCACGCAATGCACAAAGGTATGTTGTTTCTACCAGCATTTGGTCTCCGACTGTACGGTTTTTTCGTAATTGCACTAAATTATCCGACAGAAAATTTTAATGTCTTATTATTATCTTTTTTATTCGTAAGGAGCGACTATTTTCACAGTTTGTAAGGAGCGACTAATTACGAGAAGACAAAATGAGAGTAAAAGTTTTATAATTAATATCTTATGTGCTTCATTCAGGTTTTTTTTTCAGATGCAGCAGTCAATAAATTTAAAGAGCAGAAAACAGACAGGCAAAAGGTCGGAGAGCTATTTTAAAAAGGTCTGAAAGCTTTTAAAAAAAGATCGGAGAGCTTTTAAAAAAAGCTCGGAAAGCTTTTAAAAAAAGATCGGAGAGCTTTTAAAAAAAGCTCGGAGAGCTTTTAAAAAAAGCTCGGAAAGCTTTTAAAAAAAGCTCGGAGAGCTTTTAAAAAAAGCTCGGAAAGCTTTTAAACAAAAGGTCGGAGAGCTATTTTAAAAAGGTCTGAAAGCTTTTTGATGAAAGCTTAGTAAGCATTTGCAGAAAGGCGTATAGTTAATAAAAAAAATAAATAAAT
>JAITLJ010000040.1 GCA_031277925.1 Prevotellaceae bacterium
TTTCGACCCTTTTTAAGGAGAAACTAATAAGTTTTCTGCATGCTGATTATTAGAAATCCACAGTCAAGTATAATCAAAAAGATGAATAACAATAAAGATCGGCATTGACTTCGCAGGCGAGGTATCCGCTTATGTGAAAATTGCGTAAAAACAGAATTTCGTCGAACGCAGTGAGACATTATTCTGTTATACCAAAACGGTATCAAAACAGACTAAAAGATAATGATATTTTACTGATATTCAATTTATATAAATTGCAGTTCGATAGCGTTTTTGTATTAGTAACAAATAAATATTTTAGACAGTTTTTTTGCATTTTAACAATCTAAAAATGCCAAAATTTCTTTGCCTGCAAATTTTGTATTGACATTTGTTGATTTTGTCAAATTTTCGGCATACAATAAAATATCGTTTTTTGTGTTTTCGTTGCCGTTTGCAATGCTTATCAATGCCTGTATGGCGGCAAATTGAACATTTGTAAAATCAAAATTCGGTTTTGATGTTTTTGATAAAAACCTTTTTATGAAATTCATATCCGAAATTTTTGAAACCAGATTCCATGATGCCTGCAAAATAAATTTACTGTCGCCTGTATTCCATTCTTCAATTTTCTGTATTGCAAAAGGAGTTTTACAAAAAAGATTACAGCAAATTTTTTCGGTAATTTCAGTATTCAAAAACGATTTACTCCATTCGTCAATTTGTTCGCAAGTTGTTTCGTCAGGATTGTCAATAAAAGCGGCGGCAATTTTCATTTCACGTTCTTTTCGCAAAAACAGTTCTATTGCCAATTCGTGATTAGGAAAATATTCTGTTGCAATACGCTTTATATCGGCAAGCGGAACGCCGTAATTGCGTTCATAAAAAATTCCGCTGTTGAGCATATAATCTGCTGTAACGCCATTTTTGAAACGCACAAGTTTTATGAATATTTCATCAATTTTAGATTTGATTTTCAAGGTTTTTCAACTTTAATATTCAGTGATTTTAATTTATTAACTTATGAATATCATTAATTATTTCTTTTGCCAGCTTGTCGGCAGTTGCTGCGTCGCCAGCTTCGGAATAAATGCGAATAATCGGTTCTGTGTTTGATTTTCGCAAAAGAACCCACATTTTTTTATTGTCAAAATCAATTTTTATTCCATCAATGTTTGTTATTCTTTGAGATGAATACTTTTGTTTTATCTGCTCAAAAATCTTATCAATATCAATATCTGGCGTTAATTCTATTTTATTTTTCGACATAAAATAATCGGGATATGTTGCTCGAAGTTCGGATGCTTTTATTTTTTTATTTGCGAGATTTGTAAGAAACAGGGCAATGCCAATCAAAGCGTCACGTCCGTAATGAAATTCAGGAAAAATGACGCCTCCGTTGCCTTCGCCACCGATAACCGCATTTACTTCTTTCATTTTGGCAACAACATTTACTTCGCCTACGGCAGATGAAAAATATTGTCCTCCGTGCTTTTCAACAATATCTCGAAGTGCTTGTGAAGACGACAGATTTGATACGGCATTGCCCTGGGTTTTTGATAAAATATAATCGGCAATCGACACAAGCGTGTATTCTTCTCCAAACATTTTGCCATTTTCACAAATCAAAGCCAGACGGTCAACATCAGGATCGACAACAATACCGAGATCGGCTTTTTCTTCTATTACTTTTTTTGAAATTTCCGTAAGATTTTCGGGAAGCGGCTCGGGATTATGCGCAAAATTTCCTGTTGGTTCGCAATTTAATTCAACAACATCAACGCCAAGGCTTTTAAGCATTTGAGGAATAATTATTCCGCCAACGGAATTTACGGCATCAACAACAATTTTGAATTTTGCTTTCATTATCGCAGCAGTATCAACAAAACGACTGGTAAAAATCATGTTTGTATGAATATCATTAAAACTGTATTCTTTTATTATTTTCCCTGTTTCGTCAACATCAGGAAACAAATATTCGGATTTGTCGGCAATTTCAAGCAAATATTTTCCTTCGTCATTATTCAAAAATTCGCCTTTACTGTTTAGCAGTTTCAGAGCGTTCCACTGTTTTGGATTATGACTTGCGGTAAGAATTATTCCGCCATCGGCATTTTCGTAAACTACTGCAAGTTCGGTTGATGGCGTTGTTGCAAGACCAATATTTACAACATCGACACCCGAACCTAAAAGCGAACCGACAACAAGCAAAGCCGCCATTTCGCCTGATATTCGAGCATCTCTGCCGACAACAACTTTCAGTTTTTTATTTGGATATTGCAGTTTAAGCCATTGCGCATAAGCCGAAGTAAGAGTTACGATATCAACAGGTGTAAAATTTTCGCCAACCTTTCCGCCTATTGTTCCTCTAAATCCTGAAATAGATTTTATTAATGCCATAATTGTTCAATTTTTGAATTGCAAAATTAATACAAATAGCGACAAACCAAAATAGAAAGAGAGCGTCCATGTTTTTAAACACTCTCTTTTTATCATTCTATATTCTTTCCTGTCTTTCTTTTACCTTGCAAAAAACGTTTGCCTACATAATAAGCAGAAAATGTTAATACGGGCGTTGCAATACACTGAAATATTATTCTTAAAAATTCTTTTTGATTGCAAATGTTTACAATAATTATAATAACAACTGTTATTATTAACTGACTTAAAGAATCGGGTGTTACTAATAGAAATAACAAAAATCTGGTTTTTGATTTTCATTTTATTTTCGGTTTTTTGCCTTGAAAATTTTTATTTTGCAACAAAAATTCCTTAAATCGTTCGGCAATAATTTCGCAATAAACGCTATCTATTTCAAAACCGATAAAGTTTCTGTTTGTCATAAGCGCAGCAATGGCTGTAGTGCCCGAACCCGTAAACGGATCGAGTATCAAATCGTTTTCGTTGCTGCTTATTTCGATAAAAGGAATACATACTTTAAGCGGTTTTTGCGTCTGATGTTCTTTGCGTTCTTTTCCCATGCAAATAGGCGATTCGATGAAATTGTGCATTTCGTTTACAGGTTTATGATTCCATGTTTTTGGGGTTTCTTTTGAAAAATGAACAAGTAATTCCATGCTGTTTGCAAACATTTTTCGAGAATGAATTGCAGGGAATGGATTTGTTTTATGCCAGTGAATAACTTTTCGAAAACGAAATCCCGCTTTTTCCACAATACGGTTGATGTACGAAACAAAATCATCTCCACACCACAAATAACCGCTTGCTCCGTTTTTTGCAATTCTGTAACATTCGTGCAAAACATTTTCGATAAACTGCAAATATTCTTCTTCCGAAGCATAGCCGTCAAATTTAAATTCGGTAACAACGTCCTTATGATTTTTCAGATTTTTTATATTTTGCGCACGTTTTTGATAATAAGGCGGATCGGTGAAAATCAAATCCACCGACTCATCGTCAATATTTTTAAGCCCATGTAAACAGTTGGTTTTGTAAATGCAATTTATTTCCATCATATATTCGGTTTTGACTTGTAAAGGTATAAATTTTTTGGATGATATGCTGTTTTATTAAATTGCAGAGAGAAAAAGCAAATTCGCATGTTGAAAAAACAATAAAATATTTTGTTGTTTATTAACGGATTTTATTATCTTTGTGAAATTATTTTTCAAAAATTATGAGAACATTTTTATAAAATTAAATACTGTGAAAACAAATATTACACTTGTATTCTTCGTTGTATTTGCAATAACCGCAAATGCACAAAACAATACGCATGCAACAGGAGCGCGCTCGGCAGGAATGGGAAATGCCGGCGTTGCAACGGTTGATATATGGTCAACAGTAAATAATCAGGCTGCATTATCTTTGTTGCCAAATATTGAAATTTCTGCTTTTTATAAAAATAATTTTGGACTGTCCGAACTTTCGTTAAGCGCTTTATCTTTTGCTATTCCTACAAAAACAGGCGTTTTTGGAAGTTCTGTTGCACATTTCGGTTTTTCTGAATACAGTGAAACCAAAATTTCGATTGCTTATGCAAAACGTCTTTGGCAGATATTTTCATTGGGCGTACAACTGAATTACAACAGTTTGAATTTTATGGCTGCTTATCAAAACGCAACGGCAATAAGCGGCGAGATTGGTATGCTTGCCGATTTGGCTGATAATTTTTATGTCGGCGCACATGTTTTTAATCCTACAAAATCGTCATTATCAATCGAAACCAAAGAGCGACTGCCTGTCAGATATAAAATCGGAGTAATGTACAACCCTGTATCATCGCTTTTGTTTTGTGTTGATTTTATTTATGACAGCAACAACGCAATTTCATTTTGCGGCGGAATGGAATATTATCTTTTGTCTAAATTATGCCTACGCGCAGGAGCATCTACAAAGCCCGAACTGTTTACGCTTGGCGCAGGTTATCGCTATAAACAAATCAACTTCGATGTTGCCTACAATTATCACAATGTGCTTGGAAACATAAGCTGTATAAGTATTTCTTATAAATTCAACAAGAAATGAAAACTTTTTCCATTATATTATTTTTGATTATGATTTGCGTAAAAATTAATGCGCAAGAGAATGATACAGATCCGATAAAACTGATTATCAATTTGGTTGAAGATGTCGCTGCGTCTAACGATGAAGAAAATTCAGAAATTGATTTGGAACAGTTATACGAGCAATTTGCAAATTTATTAAACAGTCCGATAGATTTAAACACTGCAACACGAGCCGATTTGGAACAATTGTACGTACTCAGCGATTTTCAGATTTCTTCTGTTTTGGAATACATAAAAACTAACGGAAAGATGATGAGTAAATATGAACTTGCTTTTGTTCACGGATTTGACGATGCGCTTGCCGAAAGTCTTTATCCTTTTGTTAGCGTTGCATCCGATTATGAATATTCGGCAAGGTCGTCTGATACCGCAAAATTTAAGGATATGATCAGTCGTGGCAAACATCAAATCATTGCCAGAGCAAAACAACTTCTCGAAAAACAGGCAGGATACAAAGACGATGCAACAACAAAATTTCGAGGCGCTCCACTGTCGCTTTATGTGCGTTATGCTTATAAATATTCCGACAGACTAAAATGGAACATAACAACAGAAAAAGATGCAGGCGAAAACTATTTTGATTTTATTTCGGGACATGTTCAGTATGATTCAAAAAAAATTTTAAAACGTTTGATTGTCGGCGACTTTCAGGCTCAATTCGGTCAAGGACTTGTGCTATGGAATGGTTTCGGAATAAACAAATCTGTTGTCGTAAACACAGTACGCAAACGCGCACGCGGAGTTTACGGATATTCATCAACCGACGAAAACAAATATTTCAGAGGCGCAGCCGCAAATATGGAATTTAACAAGTTCAATATCTCAATATTTGCATCGCACAAAAACAGAGATGCAACCATTGTCGACAGTGCAAACAAAACTTTCAAAACATTGCAAACAACAGGACTGCATCGCACCAACAGCGAAATCGACAATAAAAATTCGGTGAGCGAAACAGCGCTTGGAGGAAACATAAATTATGAATACAAAAATTTTCGTGCAGGAATTTCGGGTATATGGCACAAATTTGGCGCAGATTATATACGTGATTTACAACCGTATAACATCTTTGAACTTAATAAATCATCCAATTACAATTATTCAGCAGATATTCAATGGATGTGGAAGCGAATGATTTTATTTGCAGAAACTGCTTTCGATTCAAACGCAAAAAATGCAAGCGTTGTTGGCGCAACATTCGGCTTGGAACAAAACATACAATTGTCGCTGCTGTACCGAAATTATGCGCGCAACTATCAATCGCTGTATGCACAAGGTTTTAGCGATGGAACCAAAACCCAAAACGAAGAAGGATTTTTTATAACAACAACATTTTCGCCTTTAATGAACGTAAAAATTTCAGGATATTTCGACATATTTGCCTTCCCGTGGTTAAAATACAGAATTAATGCGCCGTCCGAAGGATATTCATATGCGTTGAGAATTGATTATTCTCCAACCGATAAACTTAAAATGTACGTCAACGTAAAACAAAAAAACAATAAAGAAAATTATACGTATGAGGATGAACATATTGCCCAAACTGTTAATAAATCTAGTTTTCATGTAAATTATAATATCAATTACACATTATTCGGAAAGTTGATGCTGCAAAACAGAGTTGAATACGCCATGTTCAAACGCGGCAACGAACCTCGCGAAAAAGGATTTATGATTTTTCAGGATGCGGCTTATCATTTCACTGAATTTCCTCTTAATATCTCATTACGATACGCTTATTTTAACACCGATAGCTGGAATACTTGCATATACGCTTACGAAAGCGATGTGCTTTATGCATATTCTGTTCCTGCATATTATCTGAAAGGACAGCGATTTTATCTTAATTTGCGATACTCAATATCAAAACAAATAAATTTGTGGTTGAGAGCATCTCAAACAGTTTACAAAAATCGTGAATCAATAAGCAGCGGCGTAACAAAAATAGACGGCAACAAACAAACGGAAATAAAGGCACAAATTATAATAAAACTGTAAAATCAAAACGGCAAATACCATTTTTATTTTTCAAACAATAAAGTCAAACGGTTGATAACTAGTCGCTCCTTAAAAAGGGTCGAAACGGTTCATTATTAATAAATTATATACATAAATTATCGAATCAAAATACCGAGTTTTATACAGATACAGGCAAAAATTCGGCAAAATATGAACCTGTTTCTTTATCTTCTTTTGTCTTGATACAAATTAACAGAAAGAAATAATTGTCCGAATTTTTTAATGTTTTAGCTTTGTCATTTTTTTATTCGTAAGGAGCAACTAAATATTAACGTGTTATCAACACTTTTGCCTTGCAAAGGTTTCTAGTTGTTCATTATGAATAAAAAAAAGACAATACCAATACATCAGAGTTTTCTGAAGATAATTTATACCTAAACGGTATCAAAACAGACTAAAATATAATGATATTTTGCTGATATTCAATTTATATAATTTACGGTTTGATGGCGTTTTGGTATAAATACAAATAATCATTTAAATTTTAAATGAAATTTAAACCGTTTTTTAATTATCGTTTTCTATTCTGTCTGTCAATATCTTTTATTTTCCCAAATATATACATCCTCCGCAGTTGTCAATTTTGGCGCCTGTAACTGCGTGCAAGCAATTTACTTCGCCACGCATGCGCAAAACTCCAAGAAATGCAAAAATTATAGCCTCCTTGAAATCTATTGTCTGCGAGTCGGGAATTATTATTTTTCGTTTTTCTGTTGCATTAAACCGCTCTATCAAAAAACCATTTCGTGCCCCGCCGCCTGTTACAAGTATTGTTTCAATTTTTTTTCCTGCCAAAACATTATTCAATTGCGTGGATATGTGTTCGGTAACTGTACGAAGTTTGTCATAAATCGAAATTTCGGCATCGTCCAAACAGGGTTGAAAAACAGTATCGAACCATTCTTTTCCCAATGATTTTGCTCCTGTTTTTTTATAAAAATCAATATTATTCAGTTTGTTAAGAAGATTTTCATCAATGTTGCCCTTGCGTGCATTTTCGCCATCTTTGTCGTAAGGCAAATTTATTTGATTCGCCAAATAGTTCAAAGCCATGTTGCAGGGCGAAATATCAAAGGCTATTCGTTTGTCATTCAGGCGAAATGAAATATTTGAAATTCCGCCGAGATTAAGACAGGCATCATAATGTTCAAAAAGTAATTCATCGCCGATAGGAACAAGCGGAGCGCCCTGGCCGCCAAAAGCAACATCGGTTGTGCGAAAATCGCACACGGTTGTAATTCCTGTATGCGCTGCAACAGTTGCGCCATTGCCTATTTGCGATGTTAATCCTGTTTGCGGCTGGTGAAAAGTTGTATGTCCGTGCGAAGCAATAAAATCGGGTTTTATGTTTTGAGTTTCTAAAAAAGCGTTTATCTTTTCGGCAATAAATTTTGCCAGATCAACGTCAAGTTTCACAAATTCGTAAGCCGAAAGTTCTATGGCTTTTCCTAATTGTTCGCGTAAATTATCGGGATATTCTACTGTTGCAGCCGCGATAACTTTGTAATTCCATTTATCGGTTTTTACAAAATTACATAAAGCCAAATCCAAACCATCGAGCGATGTTCCCGACATTAAACCAAGTACATGATATTCGTTTTTCATTTTTAATATTATAAAATTATCAAAGTATTTAGCGCAAATATACATAAAAGTCTGCATATATACAAAGACAGATAAAAATGTCTGGCGAAATTTATATTATTAAATATTTTTCACAAAAGATATATCAAATGTTTTTATATAATTTTTTTAAAAAAAAACGACGTGAATTTTTGGTAATTAAAAAAATATGCTTACCTTTGTGATATTATTTTAATATCATTTTAATTTTAAATATCATGAAAAAACAAGAAGAAAATTTTAAAAAATTAAAACTGTCGGGAGTTGGAATGTTGATATTCAACCTCGCGTTTTTATCCGCTATTATTGCAGCATTTGTATGGATTGTTCTATCCGAATTTTCAACGCTTTTATCAGGCGTTTTGATTACGGCAGATGTTATTCTGTTTATTGTAAACATCATTTTTTATTGCGGATTTGTTCATATTGAGCCAAATGAAGCCAATGTTTTGGTTTTTTTCGGCAAATACGAAGGAACAGTCAAAGAAAACGGTTTCTTTTGGGTAAATCCGTTCTATACAAAAAAGAAACTTACTCTGCGCGCGCGCAACCTTGATGTCGAACCGATAAAAGTGAACGATAAAAAAGGAAATCCGATTATGATTGGGCAGGTGCTGGTTTGGAAAATTGCCGACACATACAAAGCATCTTTTGACATAGACAATACCTCAATGACAACTGTTGCAAATCACGGCGTTGTCAACAATTTAAATTCAAAAATGAAGGCTTACGAACATTTTGTTAAAGTGCAAAGCGATGCGGCACTGCGTTTTGTCGCCGGAATGTTTGCTTACGACAATACCGACAGCGAAGATGAAAAACTTACTTTGCGTTGTGGCGGAGAAGAAATAAACGAAATTCTTGAAAAACAACTGAACGAACGTCTGTCTATTGCAGGAATCGAAGTTTTGGAAGCGCGTGTTAATTATCTTGCCTATGCTCCCGAAATTGCCGCTGTGATGTTACGGCGTCAGCAGGCAGATGCAATAATAAGCGCTCGCGAAAAAATTGTGGACGGAGCGGTAGGAATGGTAAAACATGCATTGGAAAAATTGTCAGAAGAAGAAATTATTGAACTTGACGACGACAAAAAAGCCGCCATGGTTTCAAATCTTCTTGTTGTACTTTGCAGCGACGAGCGCGCTCAACCGATTGTAAACACAGGAACTTTGTACAATTAGCAGGAAACGCTGGTATTAATATTTTGAAGCAAATAAAAAATATCAAGCATTGAAAGAATATGGAGGCTGGGGATACAAGAAAAAAATTTTCAGGATCGGAATACGTATTTTTAATTTCAAACAATATAACAAGTCAATGACCGTATCGGGCAACACTGGCTTGCAAATTGAATTTACAAACGGCAAAAAACTGTTGATAGTCACACACAAATACGAAGAAATGGCAGAAACATTGAGAAAACTTGGCAAACTCAATGAAAACGACTGTGTAAAGTCATAAAATTAATATTTGATTTATGACGAAGGAAAACAAAAATAAAAGTTTTGTATTGCGCATCGACATTGATACAATGAATGCCATCGAAAAATGGGCAAACGATGAATTTCGCAGCGTAAACGGACAAATTCTGTATTTACTTGACAGTGCATTGAAAAAAAACGGCAGATTACCTGAAAAGAAAAAAAAGAATAAATAAAAAAACTGTTATTGTATATAATAAAATAATATGTCTGTACGTTGTCAGACTGTTATTTATGCAATTTATATTTTTTTTAAAAAATATTTATATATTTCATAAAAAATGTATAAATTTGGCATTAATATTAAATCAACAAATCGAATTTTATTGAACATGTTCGCTTTTTTGTGCTTCACCATTTATTGTTCTGAATCGGATAATTTAAATTTTTAAGAGAAAAAACGAATATTTACATAAAATATATTAACTTTGTGATTGTAAAAATAAAAGAATGAAGTATATATTTATGAAAATATAAATTGCTAATGAATAATAAATCTATGAAAATATTGATGTTTGGCTGGGAATTTCCGCCGCATATATCAGGAGGATTAGGTACAGCATGTTACGGACTTACAAAAGGTTTGATAAAAAATAATACCGAAATTTTGTTTGTTGTTCCCAAAGCCTATGGAGATGAAGATACAAGCGCAGCGCGTTTTGTAAATGCAAGCGATGTAGAAACGACAGGAACACAAGTAGAACTTGAAAAACTGTGGGGAAATATTTCGTTTATACAGATAAATTCAAATCTTGTGCCTTATGTTGATGAAAAAGAATTTAATCTTTGCGCATCGATTGAGAAAGTCGAAAAACGTGAAGGAATTTTTCGTCATAAATATGATTTTACAGGCAAATACGGCGTCAATTTAATGGAAG
Source organism: Prevotellaceae bacterium (assembly GCA_031277925.1). Lineage (GTDB taxonomy): Bacteria > Bacteroidota > Bacteroidia > Bacteroidales > UBA932 > JAIRKV01. Next base: position 10,510 of record JAITLJ010000040.1, read on the forward strand.
AAGTTGCACGTTATGCGCTTGTTGCAGCAACAATAGCAAAAAACAACACGTTTGATGTTATACATGCGCACGACTGGTTGACTTATGCCGCCGGAATAATGGCAAAACGAGTATCAAATAAACCGCTTGTAATACACGTACATGCAACAGAATTTGACCGTACGGGCGAAAACGTCAATCCAAATGTTTTCAATATCGAAAAACAGGGAATGGAACAAGCCGACAAAGTAATAACAGTAAGCAATCTTACGCGCAATATCGTTATAAACAAATATGGAATCGACCCTGAAAAAGTTGAAACTGTTCATAATGCAGTTGATTTTCAGGGACGTGAAGAAATTGAAGTAGAACGCAATGTGAAAGATAAAATAATAACATTTTTAGGACGAATTACATATCAAAAAGGTCCTGAATATTTTATCGAAGCAGCATGTAAAGTTATGGAACGCTGCAATAATGTTCGTTTTGTAATGGCAGGCAGCGGCGATATGATGAAAAAGATGGTACGGCGAGTAGCAAAACGCGGAATGGGAACACGTTTCCATTTCACCGGCTTTTTGAAAGGCGAAGAAGTGCAACAAATGTTTGCTTTAAGCGATGTTTACGTAATGCCTTCTGTTTCCGAACCATTTGGAATTTCGCCTCTTGAAGCAATGCGCTCGAATATTCCGGTTATCATTTCAAAACAGTCAGGAGTAAGCGAAGTATTGAAATATGCCATAAAAGTTGACTTTTGGGATGTAGATGCAATGGCTGACTTGATGTACGGACTTGTTACATATCCATCGCTGTCCAAATTTTTTGTGCGTAACGGACAGGCAGAAGTAAACTCATTGAAATGGGAAAATGCAGCAACAAAAATTCGCAAAATATACGAACAAGTGTCAAAAAACATATAAAATAATTAATAATAAAAATATTAACATTCAAAATAATAAGGCTATGAGAACAATTTGTTTATATTTTCAGGTTCATCAACCGTTCAGACTAAAAAGGTATCGTTTTTTCGATATTGGCAAAGACCATTTTTATTATGACGATTTTTTGAATAAATCAATACTTCGCAAAGTAGCTGAAAAATGTTACCTGCCAGCAAATCAACTTATGCTCGATTTGATAAAAACATACGGAAAACAATTCAAAATTGCATATTCGCTGTCGGGAATCGTAATTGAACAGTTTGAGCAATATGCGCCCGAAGTTATCGAAAGTTTCAAAAAACTTGCAAAAACAGGCTGTGTTGAATTTTTAGGCGAAACCTATGCGCACTCGCTTGCAGCGCTGCAAAACCATAATGAATTTGAAGAACAGATAAAATTACATACAAATCTTATACACAAACATTTCGGGCAAAAACCGAAAGTATTTCGCAACACCGAACTGATTTATTCCGACTATATAGGCAAACGTATAGCAGACCTTGGTTTCAAGGCAATGCTTACCGAAGGCGCAAAACACGTTCTTGGCTGGCGAAGTCCTAATTTTTTATATACAAACGCCATTGAACCGCGTTTGAAAATATTACTGAAAAATTTCCGTATGAGCGACGATATCGCTTTTCGCTTTTCCGATAAAAATTGGGATGAATGGCCGCTAAATGCCGAAAAATATGTGAAATGGCTGAATGATATTGATGAAAAAGATGAAATCGTAAACCTGTTTATGGATTATGAAACATTTGGCGAACATCAAAGTAAAGAAACAGGAATTTTTGATTTTTTACGCGAATTGCCAAACCGAATTTTTGCAAACAGTAATTTTGAATTTAAAACCCCAGGCGAAGCAGCCGAAAAACATCAACCTGTTTCGCCAATACATGTGCAATATCCAATATCGTGGGCTGACGAAGAACGCGACCTTAGCGCATGGCTTGGCAATGAAATGCAGGACGAAGCATACTCGAAAATATATCAATCAGGCAAAAAAGTTTTGGAAACAAAAGACGAAAACCTGATAAAAATATGGCGCTCGCTGCAAACAAGCGACCATTTTTATTACATGTGTACAAAATGGTTCTCGGATGGAGATGTTCACGTCTATTTCAATCCCTACGATACTCCCTACGAAGCATTTATAAATTATATGAACGTAGTAAGCGATTTTGAAATATTAGTTGATAAAGCGCTCGAAGATTCAAAAACGCCCAAAAAATTATCAACCAAATCTTCAGCAAAAGAAGTTAAAACCCAAGCGGAAAAAACTACAGCAAAAAAATCAACGGCAACAGTTAAAAAAACTGTAAAAAAGCCAATAACTGCCGCTAAAACAACAAAAGTAAAAAAAGTGAAAAAATAAAAATGAAAAATCTGTTTTTTATTCTGTTAATACTAAGCCTTTTTGCCTGTAAAAGCAATAATAAGGAAACGCAGAAACTTGAATTTGGCTATCAGGAAAAAGAGATAAAACCGGAAATGTATTACTCGGAAGATGTAACATTTACCAACAAAAAAGAAAACTTTACGCTTGCAGGAACTTTAACTTTGCCTTCGCGCGAAGGACTTTTTCCTGCGGCAGTACTGATTTCGGGAAGCGGCGCACAAAATCGAAACGAGGAAGTAATGGGACATAAACCATTTCTCATTTTAGCCGACCACCTTACGCGTAATGGCATTGCTGTATTACGTTTCGACGATAGAGGATTTGGCGAATCGCAAGGATACAAACCCGATGCAACTACGGAAAATTTTGCCGATGATGTCGAAGCTGCTCTAAATTACCTTTTGTCGCGTAACGAAATCGACAAAACAAAAACAGGATTAATCGGACACAGCGAAGGCGGAATGATTGCGCCAATGCTTGCCGCAAAATCAAATGATATTGCATTCATTGTTTTGCTTGCCGGTCCGGGCATTCAAGGTAAAGATCTAATGCCAATGCAGACAGCACTCATTGCAAAGACACTAGGAACAAGCGACAGCATAATAGAACAGTCAATCGCCGTGAACAAATATCTGTTCGAACTTGTATGCAACATCGATGACCTTAAAGAACGTGAAGAAAAAGCGACAGAATATATAAAACACTACCTGTCCGAAATTCCGCCTGCCTCGAAAGGCAATAAAACAGATGAAGAATTTGTTGCAGGAGTATTGAAAGAAATAAATAACCCGTGGATAGTATATTTTCTGCGCTACAATCCTGCGCCAACATTAGAAAAAGTGAAATGTCCCGTGCTGGCTCTGAATGGAAGTAAAGATTTGCAAGTTCCATCAAAAATAAATTTGGATGCTATAAAAACTGCGCTCGAAAAAGGCGAAAATAAAAATTTTACAGTGAAAGAACTGGAAGGACTAAATCATCTTTTTCAGGAATGCAACACAGGCTCGCCAATGGAATATCCAACAATTGAACAAAGCTTTTCGCCTGTTGCATTAAACGAAATTTCAAGATGGATACTTGATAAAATGAAATAAACCCGACAAAGAAAAATATTTTTTGCCTGCTTGCAGAAAAATACACGGCAGAATGATTTTAATTGAATTATTTTGCCATTTTTTATGAAATTATCATAAAAATTTTTGTTTTTCAATAATTTTTTATAACTTTACCGCAATTAGTAACCATTAATTTTAAATTATTATGGAAAAAGTTATAAAATCATATTCACTGCATAATTTCAGAAATATTCCTCAAATATCTCATCTGCCCGATGAACTCATTAGAGATATAGAAATTACAGGACGGGTTTTACCTTTCAAAACCAATAATTACGTTGTAAACGAACTGATTGATTGGAACAATGTAAATACCGACCCTGTATTTACGCTCAACTTTCCGCGCCGCGGAATGTTAAGAAAACGGCATTACGACGTTGTAAAAAAACTTTTGGATGAAAATGCCAGCAAACAGGTAATCGACGAAGTTGTTAAGCGAATACGCTTGACACTGAATCCTAATCCTGCCGGACAGGAACACAATGTTCCGTATCTTGGCGAGATAAGATTAAAAGGCATTCAACACAAATATCCCGAAACAATATTATTTTTCCCAAGTCAGGGACAAACCTGTCATGCATACTGTACGTTTTGTTTCCGCTGGCCTCAATTTTCAGGAATGAACGAGTTTAAATTTGCAATGAAAGAAGCCGATTTGCTGTTGAAATATCTTAAAGCGCACAAAGAAGTAACCGATATACTGTTCACCGGCGGCGACCCGATGGTAATGTCGGCAGAAATGCTGGCAATGTACATTAAACCTTTATTTCAAAAAGAATTTGATCATATTCACAGCATAAGGATAGGTACAAAATCGCTTAGTTACTATCCATATCGCTATATCAACGATAAAGACAGCGACAACATTATCAGACTGTTTGAACAGATAAATACCTCCGGAAAAAACCTTTCGATACAGGCGCATTTTAACCATCCGGTAGAATTATCTACAAACGCCGTACAGCAAGCAATCAAACGCATAAGAAATACAGGCGCACAGATAAGAACGCAGTCGCCGGTATTGAATCACATCAACGACAAACCCGAACTCTGGTCGCAACTTTGGCGCAGACAGGTAGATCTGGGATGCATTCCATACTACATGTTTATTCCGCGCGACACAGGAGCCAAACATTATTTTGAATTACCCTTGGAAAAATGCTGGGAAATATACAGAAAAGCATATCGCAGCGTCAGCGGAATTTGCCGAACCGTGAGAGGTCCAAGCATGAGCGACCTGGCAGGAAAAATACAGGTACTCGGTATTCAGGAAATAAAAGGCGAAAAGGTTTTTGTTCTCCGATTTTTGCAGGGGCGCAATCCAAAATGGGTTGATATTCCGTTCTTTGCCGAATACAATTCAAAAGCGACATGGTTTAATCAACTGAAACCGGCTTTTGGCGAAGAACATTTCTTTTTTGAAAAACAGCAATGCAACTTACATTCAAAATGCGATTTGCTGTTTGAATAGAAAACTATATCTTTATTGCCGTTAAATCTGTAAAAATAATTAATAAATTATGTATATTTGAAGCGTTTTGGTATAATTTTCTTATTCCACGTAAAGTACCAGTCCTTTAAGGTATTCGCCTTCGGGATGATAAATATTTACAGGATGGTCGGCAGGTTGCGCAAGTTGATGCAAAATACGTACATTTCGTTTGCTTATGGCAGCAGCCGAAAAAACGGCATTGCGAAAATTTGTTCTGTCAACAGCCTGCGAGCAACTGAATGTAAATAAAATTCCATCAGGTTTAATTTTTGCAAAAGCGGCGGCATTAAGTCTTTTGTATGCCTGAATTGCATTTTTCAGAGCCGAATTGTGTTTTGCAAAGGCGGGCGGGTCGAGAATTATAAGATCGTAAAAATTGTTTTCGGCATTTCGTATAAACGAAAATACGTCTTCAACAAAAGCTTGATGGTTTACGTTTTTGCCAAAATTCAGTTCTATATTTTTTTGTGTCAATTCGACAGCCTTTTGCGAACTGTCAACCGAATGAACAAGGTTTGCGCCGCCGCAAAATGCCGATACCGAAAACCCGCCGGTATAGCAAAATGCGTTGAGAACAATAGATTTGTCGGCATACTGTTCTAAAATTTTGCGATTTTCGCGCTGGTCGATAAAGAAGCCTGTTTTTTGACCGACTGCGGGATTCACAATAAATTTGTTATCGTTTTCAAGTATTACTGTTTCGTTTTCGCTGTTATTTCCAAAAATATATTCATCTTTTGCATTTTGATTCGTATTAAACGGAAGCGTTGCAGAACTTTTGTCGAAAATTGCAGTCAGTTTATTACCGAACAGTTCTGTTAATACTTCGCAAATCGTTTTACGTTCGCGAAACATTCCTGTCGAATGAGCCTGTATTACCGCCGTTTGTCCGTAAATGTCGATAATAAGCCCGGGCAGCATGTCGCCTTCGCCATGAATCAGGCGATATGCGTCAGTATGTTTATTTTGCGCAAGTCCTGTTTTTTCGCGTAATCTGTATGCATTTAAAATTCGTTTGCGCCAAAAATTTTTGTCTATCTTTTCGTCTTCAAAAGTCAGTATTCGGCAAATTATTGAACCTGTCTGATAATGTCCGCGGGCAATAAACCTGTTATCGGCGGCGAATACGTCAACAACATCGCCTTCGTTTGGCTTGTCGATATACTGTGCAACGGCGCCTGAAAATATCCACGGATGAAAGCGTTTCAACGATTCGTCTCTATTATGTTTTAAAATTATTCGGCTGTACATTACTGTTAATTTAGCAAATTCAATTTTTTGTATATTTCGTAGCAAACCCAGGCATCTGTTGCTGCATACAGTTTTTGGGCGTTTGTATATTCGTTTTTTTCCCAATTCGACAGGCGTTGCGATTTTGATATTCGGAAGTCGAGTACAATAGCAGTGATTTTTCTCAAACTGTTGTCCTTTATTCCAAATTGTTTTGTGTATTCCTGCAAATCAATGAAACCGGCAGGATTAAAACGTTTCATCTTTTTCAATGCATTCATGTCGTCGGTAAGCCCCGAACCGACTTTTATTATTTTTTTATTTTCAAAAATATCAATAATGTTTTTTTGAAGACCTACAATATCAATTCTTATAAGAAACGCCTTGCTGTTTGTAGCAAATTGCAAAAGCGATATGCGTCGTTTCGAGCCTTTTACGAATCGCGGTCTGGCTTCGGCATCAAATCCTGTATAAGGTTGCGTTTGCAAATATTCGCTTGCTTCATCAAGTTTTTTCAGGCTGTCAACAACTGTTATTTCGCCGCCGAATGTGCGACATTCAAGTATATTTACATCTTCATTTTTTATATTTTCAATAAACATTTAATTTGTATTTTACACAAAAATAGTAAAAAAATAAATATTGGCCGATATTCTGCAAAGTTCGTAAAAAAGTTTGATGTCATACGGCAAAACAGCAGTCATCAAATTATAATTTTAATCTTTTTTCTGCCGTTTTGCAAATCGACTGTTTTTGCGTTATTTTTTTTCAAAAATCTCGTTTTCGTATTTTTTCCAGTTGTCAATAACTTCTATGGCTTTGGCAAATTCTCTGTCGATACTGGCATTTATGATTCTGAAATATTCGGTTGTTCCCCACATGTCGCGTGCAATTAAGGCTTTCAGAATAACTTTAAGTTCGGGTTTTGATATGTTGAGTTCGCTGTCGTCTCGAGGCAGTTGTTCTTTTTCGGCAAAGATTACAAACTCTTCGATAAAATTGTCGTCAACAGTGAAGTCTTTTTCAAAATCTTCAAATTCAGGGTATTTTTTATTCAGTTTTTCGCGGTTATCCGAAACATAATTCAGCGCAAATCTGTTTGTAATTCCGCGATTAACGAGTTTTGCATAATATTTTGTATAAAACGATGTATCCTGTGGAATAAAGATGTCGGGCATTATTCCGCCGCCGCCATACACGGTACGGCTTTTGAGCAGAGTTTTGTATTTTAGCGAATCGGGGAAATGAATATTTTCGCTGTCGTAAACTTCGCCGTTTACATATCGGTCGTAAAAATCCCGTACATACTTGTCCGAATTTCCCTTTTCGTACGGTCGCTGTATCACGCGTCCCGTAGGCGTGTGATAGCGCGAAATGGTAAGTCGGATATACGAACCGTCGCCGAGCGGAAGCTGATGCTGCACCAAACCTTTACCGTAAGTGCGGCGACCTATCAGAATGCCTCTGTCCCAGTCTTGCACTGCGCCTGCAACAATTTCGCTTGCCGAAGCTGAACCTTCGTTTACAAGCAATACAAGTTTTCCCTTTTTAAAAATTCCATCTTCGGTCGATAAATCACTGTGAGCAGGAAAATGAACTCCTGAGGTATAAAGTATCATTTTATCTTTTTCCAAAAACTGGTCGGCAAGGCTTATGGCGGTTCCCATAATTCCGCCGCCGTTGCCGCGAAGGTCTAATATCAAGGCTTCGGGATTGGCTTTGAATTTTGCAAAAGCGCTTATAATTTCGTTCATCGATGTTATCGAGAATTGCCTCAGTTTCAAATATCCCACTCCGGGACGAACTTCGTAAGATGCATCCACGCTGTGGATGGGAATTTTATCGCGTATCACTTCAAACGTCATAATTTCTTTTATGTTGCGGCGCACTATGTCTATCACTACTTTTGTTCCTTTTTTGCCGCGCAAAAGTTTAAATATCCTGTCGTTTGTGATATTCACTCCTGCAATATTGTGTCCATCAACGGCAACAATTTTGTCGCCTGCCAAAATTCCTACCTTTTCGGAAGGCCCGCCCGAAACAGGCATTATTATTACAAGCGTATCTTCTACTACCGTAAATTCAACGCCTATGCCTTCAAAACTCCCGGAAAGTGGCTCGTTGAGAGCATCAAATTCTTCTTTCGAAAGGTAACTTGAATGTGGGTCAAGATTTTTTAGCATTGCAATGACAGCCTTTTCCGACAGTTTGTGAATATCAACCGTATCTACGTAATAATTATTGATTGCATTTATCACATTACCGATTTTCTTAATTGATTCTATTGCATTTTTCTGTTGTGCATTAACCGATATTACTGACAGAAAGCTTATAAAAACTAATATTTTTTTCATTCTCTTATGTATTATTTTCATTACTGCACGACAAAAGTAGTAAATTAATTGATAACTCGCATGCTGCGCTCGGCAATGAATATGAAAAACAGGCAAATTCAACAAATAAACCAAATTATTTATTGTTTATAGATATATTTTAACACTCAAATACAAACTTCTCAGATAACATGCCCAATAATTTATATTATAGGACAAAGTTAACTTTTGCAAAGGTATGTAATTATTTTATAATTGCAAATACCATATTTTTTAAAATATTTAAAAAATAATTTACAATATCTTATTACACATTGATTTAGCACCGCCTATAATATAAATTATTGGGCATGTTATCTGAGAAGTTTGTATTTGAGTGTTAAAATATATCTATAATGTACAGGCGCAAGCCGCAATTTTCGTAAGTTCAGGTCAGCGACCTGCGAAACAGAAAGCACACCTCCTCTACTGTCGTAAAAGGGCGGAAAAATAATAACCAGACAACAAAAAAATAAAAATTTGTTATGATTGCTTTATTTTTTATTACTTTTGTCAAAAGAAGTAAAACATAATAAATTTTAAAATATAGGGTCGAATAACATTTGCCACCTATAAAAACCAGTCCCGTCAGGGATATATATTTATAAAAAACAAAAAATAACAGGAATGAACAAAACAAACAGAAAAAAAATGTTTCCCAATGTCGGCGATGAACAGTGGAAGGACTGGCGCTGGCAGGTGCAAAACCGCATCGAAACACTCGAACAACTTAAGCAATACATAAATCTTACAAAACAGGAAGAAGATGGCGTTGCAAAATCGCTTGAAACGCTTCGTATGGCTGTTACGCCTTACTATTTAAGCCTGATTGATACCGACAATCCTCATTGTCCGATACGAAAACAGGCAATTCCTACGGCTTCCGAAACTCACAAGTCGGCAGCCGACCTGCTCGATCCCTTGCACGAAGACGAAGATTCGCCCGTGCCGGGGCTTACGCATCGCTATCCCGACCGTGTGCTGTTTCTGATTACCGACATGTGCTCAATGTATTGTCGCCACTGTACGCGCAGGCGTTTTGCAGGACAGCACGATGCCGCCTCTCCCAAAGACAATATCGAAAAAGCGATAGATTATATCGCATGTACGCCGCAGATTCGCGATGTGCTTCTTTCGGGCGGCGATGCACTTATGGTTAGCGACGACAGGCTCGAATATATAATCAGGCGTTTGCGCGAAATTCCTCATGTCGAAATCATACGGCTTGGAACACGCACGCCTGTGGTTTGTCCGCAACGCATTACCGAAAATTTTGTAAATATGATAAAAAAATATCATCCTGTATGGATAAATACACATTTTAATCATTCCAGTGAAATCACATCCGAATCCGTTGAGGCTTGCGCACGCATGGCAAATGCAGGCATACCGCTTGGCAATCAGACAGTGCTTTTGCGCGGCGTCAACGATTGTGTTGATGTAATGAAAAAATTAGTTCACAGCCTTGTGAAGATTCGCGTACGTCCGTATTACATTTATCAGTGCGACTTGTCAATGGGGCTCGAACATTTTCGCACACCTGTATCGAAAGGCATTGAGATTATTGAAAATCTTCGCGGACATACTTCGGGATATGCTGTTCCAACCTTTGTGGTTGATGCGCCCGGCGGCGGCGGCAAAACTCCTGTCATGCCTACATATATAATATCGCAAAGCCCGAATAAAATAGTGTTGCGCAATTTTGAAGGAGTAATAACTACTTACACCGAGCCGACAGATTACAGAGAAGAATGTCATTGCAGCGATTGCGACAGCAAAACCAAAGAAGGCGTAGCAGGACTTTTGAATGGCAACGGACTGTCGCTTGAACCTGCAGTTCTCGAACGCAAAAAACGAAGCGCAAACAGGAATAATTAATGATTTAAGATTTAAGATTTAAGATTTAAGATTTAAGATTTAATGATTTAAAAATATTCCTGCGGGACAAAATATTGGTAAAAATAAAATAATAATAAAAACCTTGTTCCTTATAGACAAAATATCAATATAAAATAATGAAAAAATAAAAAATGCCATTTATTTCGGAAATACTAAAATACGGCAGCCTTGCTATTGTGGGTACAGAAAAAAATACAGGCAAAACCGAATGTTTGAATTATATTCTATCCAAACTGCACAGCACAGATATATCAGTTGCGGTAACATCCATAGGCATCGATGGCGAAAGTATTGATCAGGTAACAGGTACGGCAAAGCCTGATATTACAATATTCGAGGACATGATTTTTGTAACATCTGAAAAACATTATCATACAAAAGGTCTTACAGCCGAAATACTGGACATAAGCGCCGAACGCACTTCGCTCGGACGTCTTGTAACCGCAAGAGCCAAAACGGCGGGAAAAGTGTTGCTTTCGGGCCCTGCAAATACCGCGCTGTTGCAAAAGATAATCGGGCAAAACGCAGCCTTAGGAGTTGATATTACAATTGTCGACGGAGCGCTTTCGCGCATGAGTCCAGCTTCGCCAAGCGTAGCGCAAGCCATGATTCTTGCAACAGGAGCGGCATTTTCGGCAAATATCAGGCAACTGGTGCAAAAAACAAAATTTGTGTGCAAACTTGTATCGCTCAACCATGCCGACAAACATGCTCAAACGCTGCTTGCCAATATCGACAACGGCTTGTACTGTATTGATGAAAATGGCGAATTGCACGATTTGAATATTGAATCGGCATTTATGCTTACTTCGACCGAAACGGAAAAAACAAAATATCCGTGCAACTGTAAAACGCTTTTCGTTGCCGGAGTAGTAAGCAACAAACTGCTCGACTTTATTCGCATGCAGGGCAATATTGATGGATTTACGCTGATAGCAAAAGATTTTACCAAAATATTCATTACGCCCGAAATGTATAATTTGTTTTTGAGAAAAGGCGGCTGCATAAAAGTATTGCATAAAACCAAACTTATTGCGATTACCGTAAATCCTGTTTCACCGCAAGGTTACGTACTTGATTCAAAAATACTGCAATACGCCTTAGGTCAAAATCTGGATTTTCCGGTTTACGATTTGCGACAACTGCAAAACTGAAATTTTTAGCGCCTTTGACATTGATTAAAAAAAAATGCATAAATTTGTTTCTGTAAATTTTGGCTTTATGATAAATCAATTAATAATTGACAATGACAAATAATTCATACAACATAACCGCTTTGCGAAAATCGACAAACGACAATTTCGGATTTTTCTATCTGCTCAACAAATTAGACTTGAAATCTTCACTGTCGAAACGCTACCTTTATTTGCAAAAATTCATAACCGACAAAGATGAACTCGAAAAAGAATTTAATAAAATCGAAGAAACAATATCTTTGTTAAAAACACCTCAAAACAACAAAATATTTTCAGATATTGAAAATAAACTTTCGCAGGTTTTGGATATTGGCGGAACATTGCAGAATCTTGCAAATTCGATAGTTTTGAGCGATATGGAATTGTTTGAAATAAAAAAGTTTGCAATAATTGCCGATGATATAAAACAACTTTTATGCGGATTAAACCTGATTGCTTTGCCCGATTTGTCAGCTGCAATAAGTATTCTCGACCCTGAAAAAATACGAATGACAACGTTTTATATTTACGATGCATATTCAGCCGAACTTGCTGTTTTGCGCAAATCGCTCAAAGGTAAAATCGAAAATCAATCAATCGAATCGTATCAAAAAATAACTGAAATTGAAGATAGAATACGCAAACAACTTTGTACAGAATTACAAATATATGCATGCGATTTAAATACGGCGCTGTCGAAAATCGCATATCTTGATCTGCTTTTGGCAAAAGCAAAACAGGCAAAAGACGAACATTTTTGCAAACCTTTGATTGCTGATAAAAACACATCGTACAAAGCGCTGTTCAACCCTCAGTTAAAAGATTTACTGCACAGTCAAGGCAAAAAATATCAACCCGTAGATATTTCATTCGGGCAATATCCAACTTTGATTACCGGTATAAACATGGGAGGCAAAACCGTTCTTCTTAAAACGCTTGCTTTGGCGCAATATCTTTGTCAATATGGATTTTATGTTCCTGCAAGCGAAGCCGAAATGACCCTTGTCGATAAAATAATGATTTGCATGGAAGACGGGCAAAATCATTTGCAGGGATTGTCGTCGTTTGCGGCAGAAATGAAAAACATGAACATAATATTATCCGAAATCCATACAGATAAGCATTTGCTCGTATTGATAGACGAACTTGCCCGAACAACAAATCCTGCCGAAGGCAGCGCCATAGTAAATGCATTGCTTGATATTTTCTGCGAAAACAAAGTATGCTGTTTTATTACCACACATTACGATAAAATTACATCCGACTGTCGCCGTCTGCGCACAAGCGGATTGATTGATATGGATGAAACAATAAATGAAAAAAATATAGACAGTTTTATTGATTATTCTCTTGTTGAAGAAACCGAAACAAACGCTCCTCGCGAAGCAATACGCATAGCCGAAATACTTGGAGCGAACGAAGAATTGATAAAACGGGCAAAGAATAAAATGAAGAAATAAATATTAATTTTGCGAAAAAGAAATACATTATTAATATAATCGTAAATTAATAAAATAACCAAATAATAATAAAATAAACATGCAAAAAAGTAAAATAGGATTGGATTTTGAAAAAGTGAAACATGCAAAACAGGTTGCCAAAAATATTGCAAATGATGTGCAGAAATTTGTCGAAAACTATACGACAGTTGCCGTAGAACGTACTGTCTGTCGCCTTTTGGGAATAGATGGAATTAATGAAAACGACGTTCCACTGCCAAACGTTTTAATCGACGAAATCAAAGAAAAAGGAGTCTTAGGCGAAGGAATAATGTTTTTCACAGGCAATGCAATGCTCGAAACAGGCTTGAATCCTCAGCAAATAGCCGAAAAAGTTGCAAAAAACGAACTTGAAATAACAAAATTGCCTGTTCGCTCACAATCAGAAATCGAATCTGCATTAAAACCCGTTATAGATGCCAGCATTGAACGTATCAACAAGCGCAAATATCGGCGTTCTCATTATTTGGAAACTATCGGCGAAGGTTCAAAACCATATCTTTATGTGATTGTTGCAACCGGAAATATTTACGAAGATGTTGTTCAGGCGCAGGCGGCGGCGCGTCAGGGAGCAGATATTATTGCAGTTATTCGTACAACAGGTCAGAGTTTGCTCGATTATGTTCCTTACGGAGCAACAACCGAAGGCTTCGGCGGAACTTATGCAACACAGGAAAACTTTCGCATAATGCGCACAGCACTAGACGAAACAGGCGAAGAAGTCGGCAGATACATTCGATTGTGCAATTATTGTTCGGGTTTGTGCATGCCCGAAATTGCAGCAATGGGAGCGCTCGAAGGTCTGGATGTCATGCTTAATGATGCTCTTTACGGAATTTTGTTTCGCGACATTAATATGCAACGAACGCTTATCGATCAATATTTTTCGAGAATTATCAATGGTTTTGCAGGAGTAATCATAAATACCGGCGAAGATAACTATCTGACCACAGCCGATGCTTACGAACAGGCGCATACGGTTTTGGCTTCCGATTGCATCAACGAACAGTTGGCTCTTATTGCCGGTTTACCCGAACAGCAAATGGGCTTGGGACACGCTTTTGAAATGGATCCGCAACTCGAAAACGGTTTTCTTTACGAATTGGCGCAAGCGCAAATGACGCGTGAAATATTTCCCAATGCGCCGCTTAAATATATGCCGCCTACAAAATTTATGACAGGAAACATTTTCCGTGGACACATTCAAGATGCGCTTTTTAACATGATAGGAATTTGGACAAATCAGGGTTTGCAATTACTTGGAATGCCAACCGAAGCAATTCATACGCCATTTATGAGCGACCGTTATTTATCAATCGAAAATGCTAAATACATATTTAATAATATGAAAAATATAGGCGATGAAATGGAGTTTAAAAAAGATGGCATAATGCAAAGTCGGGCACGAAAAGTTTTAGATGATGCAATTGCCCTGCTCGAAATTCTTGAAAAAGAAAGTTTGTTTACCGCTTTGGAAAAAGGGATATTCGGCGATGTAAAACGCTCAAAAACAGGAGGAAAAGGATTGGATGGCGTTGCCCCAAAAGGTAAAAAATATTTTAATTCTTTTATACGACTAATGAAGAAAAACGATGTCATTTAACAACTTTTTTACAGATTGTAAAGAACATCTGTATTATAGCAAAAAGTCCGCAATGTGAGTTTGCGGACTTTTTGTTTTTATTTCACATTAAAACGGCATTTTTATCAGCCTAAATATGATTTCAGTAATTTACTGCGCGAACCTTGACGCAAACGGCGAATAGCTTTTTCTTTAATTTGCCGTACGCGTTCACGTGTAAGGTCGAATTTATCGCCTATTTCTTCAAGCGTCAGTTCGGGTGTTCCTATTCCAAAAAAATATTTTATAATATCGCGTTCGCGTTCAGATAAAGTTGAAAGCGCCCGATCTATCTCGTTTGTAAGCGATTCTCTCAATAAGCCTATATCGGCATTTGGCGAATCGTTGTTTACTAATACGTCCAAAAGGCTGT
This sequence comes from Prevotellaceae bacterium, assembly GCA_031277925.1. Classification (GTDB taxonomy): domain Bacteria; phylum Bacteroidota; class Bacteroidia; order Bacteroidales; family UBA932; genus JAIRKV01. The sequence goes on from JAITLJ010000040.1 coordinate 25,605, forward strand.
TGTCTTCGCCATCAACAAAAGGTGCATCAACCGATACGTGTCGTCCAGATACGCGCATTGTATCTGAAACTTTATCGGTAGGAATTTCAAGAATTTCTGCCAATTCTTCGGTTGATGGATTGCGTTCATTTTCCTGTTCAAATTTAGCAAGGGCTTTATTTATTTTATTCAGCGAACCAACTTGATTTAGCGGCAGGCGAACAATACGCGATTGTTCTGCCAATGCCTGCAATATTGATTGCCGTATCCACCAAACGGCGTATGAAATGAATTTAAAACCGCGTGTTTCGTCAAATTTTTCGGCAGCTTTTATCAATCCGAGATTTCCTTCATTAATGAGATCTGGAAGGCTTAATCCCTGATTTTGATATTGTTTTGCAACCGAAACGACAAAGCGTAAATTTGCTCTTGTAAGTTGTTCCAGTGCGTCCTGATCTCCTTTGCGAATTCGTTGGGCAAGTTCAACTTCCTGTTCTACTGTAATAAGGTCTTCGCGTCCTATTTCCTGCAGATATTTATCAAGAGATGCACTTTCGCGATTTGTAATTGATTTTGTGATTTTTAACTGTCTCATTTAAAATTATTTTTTTTATTATTTTACTAACTTCATATTTAATATTTCCACCGTTCACGTTATTTTTAGCAATTGAGGGTAAGATTGAAAACTTACCCTCAACACCATTTCCGTATTATATGTAATATTTTTTTAATCAATTCCTATTGCATAATACTCACGTGTTCTGTCCGGATAGATTCCTTCAATCAGCACAGCGCCTGTTGCACTGCTGAATATTTCTTTTAATTCTTCAATAGAATTTACTCGTTTCCCGTTTACTTTTTCAATAATAAATCCTTCACGTATTCCTTTATCTTTAAATTTACCGCTTTTTGCAAGTTTTTTTACCTGTATTCCGTTCAATAGCGATAATCTTCTCAAATCCGCAGCATTAATTTCTTCCAGAGTTGCTCCCAGTGAATTAAAAAGTTCATCATTTGATTTCACAAAATTTACTGAACCGTTCTTATTACGTAATGTAACGTCAAAATGTTTCACTTTTCCGTCACTTATTGCAGTTATTTTTATTTTATCGTTAGGTTTATGACGTGCTATTTGTTCCTGTAAGTCGCTGGCGCTGTTGACTTCTATATCGTTTACATGAGTTATTATATCATTCTTTTTTATACCTGCGATTTCGGCAGCGCTTTCGCTCAGAACATCGTCTATAATTACGCCTTTAAATTCGCTGGTCGAAATATTGTATTTTTTTGCTGTTTCTGGCGTCAAATCTACCATTTGTACGCCAAGCATTGCGCGTTGAACTATTCCATATTCTTTTAAATCATCAACAACTTTTTTGGCTATTTGAGAAGGTACAGCAAATGAATATCCTGCATACATTCCTGTTGTCGAGGCTATTGCAGAATTTATTCCTATCAATTCGCCGCGAGTATTTACCAGTGCGCCGCCGCTGTTTCCCATATTTACTGCTGCATCTGTTTGTATAAACGATTGAATATTCATTCTGTCGGAATTTGAAATCGCTCCCAAACTGCGAGCCTTTGCGCTTACTATTCCTGCCGTTACCGTTGATGTCAAATTAAAGGGATTGCCGACAGCCAAAACCCATTCGCCGATTTTCACGTCATCTGAATTTCCGAAAGCAAGACAGGGCAAGTCGTTTGCATCTATTTTTAGCAATGCTACATCGGTCGATGGATCGGTGCCGATAATTTTAGCAGTATAAGTTCTTTTGTCGTTCAAACTGACTTCAACTTCATTGGCTCTTTCAATCACATGATTGTTTGTAACTATGTATCCATCAGGCGAAATAATTACGCCCGAACCGGAACCGCGGCTTTCTCTCGGTTCATTATAATTGTAACCGTAATCGTCTCTATTAAAAGGATCTTCGAAGAAAAAATCAAACAACGATCTGCCTCGTCCCTGACGACTTTCTACCTTATAAACAGTTTTTACGTGAACTACCGCATGTATTGTTTGTTCTGCTGCATAAGTAAAATCAACAGGTTGACCTGTTTCGCTCAAATTCGCCCATTGCACTTTTGGCGCGGGCGTTTGTACATATTGGATATTTTCCATTTTTTTATTTATCAATGTTGAAGTAAATATTGTTGCCGAAACTCCAACCACTGCAGAAACCAACGCTGCTACAAATACAATTTTTTTCATATTCATTATAGTTTTTATATTAATTTGATTAATGCTGCAAAGGTCAGAATAATTTGCTATTATCATTATAAAAATGTGTGAAATAATTATAAAGATGTTTATTTATTAATTTAAAAATAGTTAATTTTGCGCCGTCTTTTACATTTTTAAAAATTATGAACATGAAATTTTATAAATATCAGGCATTGGGTAATGATTTTATCTTGGTAGATAACAGAGCAAAAACCTTCGATGCGAAACCCGAATATGTTTCGTTTTTGTGCAACCGTCATTTCGGCATAGGTGCAGACGGATTGATGCTTGTCGAAAATTGCGATGATGCGGATTTCAAAATGCAATTTTTCAATTCGGATGGAAGTGCGGCAACAATGTGCGGCAACGGCTCAAGATGCATTGTTGCATTTGCTTACAAACTCGGCATTTTCAAAGACGAAGTAATTTTTGCAAGCGGCGCAGGTAAACATTCGGGCGTGGTTTTATCAGAAAACAAAAATACGCTTGAAATAAAAGTGAAAATAACGAATGTAAACCAAATTGAACGTGGCGATGGATATTATTTTATAAATACGGGAGTTCCTCACTGCGTAATTTTTACAGACAATATAAATGATGTTGATATAAATGCCGAAGGTAAAAAATGGCGACACAGTCCGCTTTTTCCCGAAGGTGCAAACGTGAATTTTGTAGAAATATGCAGTAGCAGCAAATTAAAACTTGCAACATTTGAGCGCGGCGTCGAAGGCGAAACTCTTGCCTGCGGTACGGGAGCAACAGCAGCGGCAATTGCTGCTTTCGATAAATTGCAAAACGGTATTACTGACTATGAAATCGAAACCAAAGGCGGAGAATTGAAAATATTGTTTGATACAAGTAAAACACAAAAAGATTCGTTTGTAAATATTTGGTTGCAAGGCGCAACAACATTGGTTTTTGAAGGAATTATCTGAATGTTGTATTCCATTGTTTTGATTTTGAATTGTTAATAATATCCTTTATAAAAATCCAATTTTGTTAAAACATTAATGAATAGCAGAATTGTTATTTAGTTGTTCCTTACGAATAAAAAAAGACAATGCTAATACATTAAAATTTTCGGATAATTATTTTTTTCTGTTAATTTGTCTTGACACAAAAAGAAGATAAAGAAAAAAAGGTCATATTTTGCCGAATTCTTGCCTGTATCTATATAAAACTCGGTATTTTTATTCGATAATTTACGCTTACAATTTATTAATAATGAACCGTTTCAATCCTTTTTAAGGAGCGACTATATAAATTCAATATCAATAAAATATCTTTACCGTTCAGGGTATTTTGATGCCGTTTGGTATAAGGAGCGACTATTTAAATATTGTAATACATTTATAATGATATTGTTAGGAGAAATATAATTTATTGATTGTTCATTAGTCGGTTTTGAATCAATTTTTCTTCTCTGCCATCTGCCCCAATCCTGCAAACAACGAACTGATTATCTGCAGGAAACAAACAATAATGAAATAACAAAAAAAGAACGCTCAAAAAATGAACGTTCTTATTTTTTCAAATCAAAATAGATAAAATCAATCACTCAACGAGAAACGTATAAATCCAAGTACTTTTACTTCAGGGTCAACTGATTTGATATAATCGGCTACCGACTGTTTGGCATCTTTAATAAATGCTTGATTCAATAATGTCGATTCTTTATAGAATTTATTTAAACTGCCTTCTGCAATACGCTCAATAATATTTTCGGGTTTACCT
>JAITLJ010000146.1 GCA_031277925.1 Prevotellaceae bacterium
TTGCATTGCCATATATATAATCTATAAGCACAAAGATTCGGTAAAAACGGTATCATGGTTGATTTTACTGTTTATGTTGCCTCTTGTCGGGTTGATACTTTATTTTTTCTTCGGACAAAATTATAGAAAGAAAAAAATGTTCGGACGCAAAGCAATGAGTGATATTAAATTTATTGACAACATCAGCTCGCGCCAAGCCGGATTATTGAAACGGAACAAACTCTTTGATTCCAAGTCGGAACTCAACAATTATAAAAATACAATAGCCTTATTGCTTAATAACAGCAAATCGATACTTACCGAATACAACAGCGTACATCTGTATTATGATGGCGAAAGTATGATGTCGGCGCTGAAACAGGCGCTGCTTGATGCAAAAGATTCTATTCATTTTCAATTTTACATTATAGAACGCGGAAAAGTTTACGACGAAATTCGCAATATATTGATTAAAAAAGCAAAAGAAGGAGTTGCAGTGCGCATAATATACGATGATTTCGGAAGCTGGGCTTTGAAAAAGAAAGACGTAAAAACATTTACAAAAAACGGCATAGAAATGTTTGCATTCGGCAAAGTTCGTTTTCATAAACTTACAAATAAAAGCAATTTCCGCAATCATCGCAAAATTGTTGTTGTTGATGGCAAAACAGGTTTTGTTGGCGGCATGAATATCGCCGACCGTTATGTTTACGGAAACGACTACTTTCAATGGTGGCGCGATACTCACATGCAAATAAAGGGCGAAGCTGTGAATGTGCTTCAAATGATTTTTCTTGTTGACTGGTTTTTTGTCAGCAAGCAACAAATTTTTATTGACCATGACCGCTATTTTCCAAAATCGATAATCGACGAAAAATGTAATATTCAAATAGCGGCATCAGGTCCCGACAGCGACTGGGCAAGCATTATGCAAACATATTTTTACGCAATATCGTCTGCAAAGAAAAATATATACATAACATCTCCTTATTTTATGCCCAACGAAAGCGTATTGACTGCAATAAAAGTCGCAGCGCTCAGCGGCGTTGATGTTCGTATTATTTTACCCGGAAAATCTGATTCAAAAATAGTATATTGGGCAACGCTTGCCTATGTGCAGGACTTGCTCGAAGCCGGCGTCAAAGTTTATCTTTACAGCAAACGTGCATTTAATCACGCCAAAACAATAAGTATCGATGGCGAGTTTTCTTCGATAGGCTCTGTAAATATGGATACACGCAGTTTTGAATACAATTTTGAAATAACCGCTATCGTTTATGACAAAGCAATAGCATTAAGCCTTGAAAATCAATTTAAATACGATTGCAGCAAAAGTTCGCAAGTAACGCTGCGAATGTGGAATCGTCGTGCGTTCAGTAAAAACCTTTCGTGCAGCATTGCACGCTTGTTTTCACCTCTTTTGTGATTTTTGTTTAGGCGCTCCTTAATAAACATTGAAACTGTTTATTATTAATAATTTATAAGCGAAATTATCGAATAAAAATACCGAGTTTTATACAGATACAGGCAAAAATTCGGCAAAATATGATTTTTTTCTTTATCTTCTTTTGTGTTAATACAAAAGAAGCAACCGAAGCGTAGCGGAGTTCGCGATCACCAATAAAAAATAAACACAACGTGAGCAAAAATCAAAACTTATACCAAAACGGTATCAAAATACCCTGAGATGTAAAGATATTTTATTGATATTCAATCTGAATAAATTACAGTTTGGTATAAAACCAAATATCCGACCTGAAAGAACAGATATGAGAACATAAAAGCGAAAACGAACATTTTTGACATAAGCACACTGGAAAACATTTACCTTGCAATGTTTTCACAATATTCATTTTACTTTTTTACAACTAAAATACTAAATTCGTAAAGTAAAACCAAAGGAAGCGCAACCATTAACATGGTAAAGGCATCGCCGCTTGGCGTGATTATTGCTGATAAAATAAGCGAACAGAGAACGGCATATTTGCGATATTTGCGTAAAAACGGACGGCGAATAATTTCAAGTTTTGACAAAACCAGCGCAACCATCGGAACTTCAAAAATTACGCCCATTAATAAAATAAGCGATGTAAACGTGCTGATATAAGAACTTAATGATATTTGATTTACAACCGTTTCGGTTACCTGATAAGTGCCGAGAAATTTAAGAGTAAGAGGAAATATTACGAAATAGCCAAGCAATACTCCCGTAAAAAAAAGAATACTTCCAAATCCGAAAGCAATTCGTATATATCGTTTTTCTTTTTTGTACAAAGCCGGACAAATAAACTTCCATATTTCATACAAAAAATACGGAAATGCCAATATCAATCCCAGCCAGAACGATGTGCTCATGTGAGTAAAAAACTGGGCGGAAAGATTAATATTTATTATTTCTATTTTGAAAGGCTCGGGGCAAAATTGAGGCATGTCTAAAATTTCGCCCAACTTGCAAAGCCAGCGATATAAACAAAAATCAGAACTTGACGGCGAAAATATTACAGAGCCGAAAACAAAATCTTTTGAAAAGAAAACAACAATCATCAGCACAACAATTACAGCGGCTACTCTTAAAAGCGTGTTTCGTAACACGTCAAGATGATCCCAAAAAGTCATTTCATGGTTTGAACTGTCATCGCTCATCACCTGATAATTAATTGTTTGTTACAGATTTGAAATTTGTTTTAAATCATTTATTTTCTGCATCTTTACCAAGATCGTCGATATTGGATTTTATTTCTTTTTCAGCATTATTCATTCCTTCCTTAAAATTTCTAACTCCTTTGCCAAGTCCGCGCATAAGTTCGGGAATTTTCCTGCCTCCAAAAAACAGCAAGACAACCAGCAAAATAAGAAGAATTTCCTGTGTGCCTATCGTTCCGAATAATAATATTGTCTTCATCGTTTTCTTATTATAATTTGCAAATGTACATAAAAGTCTTCACATACACATCGACCGATAAAAATTATTGTGTAAAATTGATAAAAGAAAGGTGTAATTTTTTCAAAAGAAAACCTAATTAATTCACTTCCTGTTTGGTCATAATCAATCATTTAATTGTAATTCAGTCAATAGCGAATAAAAAAAGATATTTTTTATGTTTTCAAAAATCCATATTCATACACTTTCGGTTCGATTTTTTTGGCTAATATTTTCAGTCGATAGCGAAGTGTAACGAGCAGATCGTTGTATTTTTCGTCGTTAGATTTATTGTTCATTTTGCCTTTATCGTTTCGTCCCTGAAAGTATTCTTTTATATCGTATAATGAAGCATCGACATTGACTTTTGGCTGTTTAAAATAATATATCCAAAGTTTGCGTCCTGCATCAAAAACGGCTTGTGCTTCGGGCGAAAATTCGCGTTTTTCTCCTTTTTTCCAACCGAATTTTGAGTGTTTTTTTGTTTCTTCCAAATGTGAAAACAAGTCGGAATAAGCATTTAAAACTTTTTCCCCGCTCAAAAAAGTAACCATAATATGACTGTCATAATTTGTTGGCGCATTAACTTCATCTTCTTTAAACGGTATCCAATGA
>JAITLJ010000157.1 GCA_031277925.1 Prevotellaceae bacterium
CGTTATAGGATTGCCAGTTCGTTCCGTCATATTTAGTTATCCCTACCCGTCCGAAAGTAGCCAACCAAAGATTGTCATCCTTATCAATCGCAATATCCATGATGCTGTTGCTGGGAATACCTGAATTATCAATATTATAGCTTGTCCATGTAGCGCCATCGAATTTGGTAAGACCTTCGCCATACTCACGTCCAATTCCATTTAATGAATCTCGACAATGGATCCATAAATTATTTCTGGAATCAAAAGCCAATTCTGCAACAAAATATGTAGGCAATCCCGAATTTTTATGCGTATAGATTATCCAGTTTACTCCATCGTATTTAAACAGGCATCCTCCGTCTTCATTGCCGGTAGCGCCCCAAAGATTATCGTCTTTGTCAATTACCAAATCATTAATCTGATAACTCTTTAAAGGAGTATTGACAGGAGTAAATCGTTGCCAATTCGTTCCATCGTATTTATAAAGTCCCGCCATGGACGCCAGCCAGGTATTCCCTTTTTTATCAAAACAGAAACGGGAATCGGGCAATTCACTGAATAAAGGGGAATTTTGTTGAGTAAAAGCAACGGTAGTGTTATTATTGATTTTTAACACACAGGTGTCGCTAAGACCTAAAGCAAGCCACTGGTTGCCGGATAAATCGCTTGCCACTCCATTTATTCTTCTGTCTGACACAGAATAGTCAATCTTTTCATAAGAACTTGACCAGTTGTTGTCTGCATCTATTTTCACCAAATTATGTTTTGTGCCGAACCGGACATTATTATCCCTGTCAATATCTAAACTTAAACCAATATTGTTGTCAAGCAGCGGTGAATTGCTAAGATTAATTTGCGTAAAAACGCCATTCGAAAATTTGATTAATCCGTCTCGCCGCGTTCCTATCCAAATCGTTCCGTTATCTTCCACTTCCAGGCAATAAATAAAATTGTTGTCATTCGAAATCAAAGGAGTTTCATAAGTAGTAAAATCCGTTCCATCAAATTTTACCAAATACCTGCCGCTTGCAAGCCACAGATTTCCCGATACATCTTTTTTTACATCATAAATTATATCATTCGGCAAAGTGGAATTATTCGTATTGTAAGTTGTAAAATTGGTTCCATCATATTTTACCAAGCCGGTAGCTGTTCCCAGCCATTTGTTATTTTCAGCGTCAAATGCTATACTTAATACGGTTTTACGTATTTCATCTATTTTTTGAATTTCGCTTCCTGTAAATCGGGCAAAATAAAAACCGGACACAACCGATTCTCCACCCAGCCAAAGGATGCCTTCATTATCAAATTTTAAATCGTAAATAGCCCATTGACCATCAAATATGCTATTGGGGGTAGTCCAGGATTCCCAATTCTCTCCGTCGAATTTATTTAAATACATGTGAGTTCCTGTCCATACGTCGTTATTGTTATCTATGGCAATGGATGTACAGTTATGATTCGTTGGCAATTCGGAATTGCTTTCTTTGTAAACGGAGCAATGAGTACCGTCAAATTTACCAATCCCATTGTACTGGCTCGTTACCCAAATATTTCCATCTTTGTCTTTTGCCAAACTCCGAAGATGATTTTCAGGTAAGCCTGCATTGGCTCGGTTGTAGAAAGTTTTTTCCTCTGTATTCTTATTCATTTTAGCCAGTCCTCCGTCGGTCGCAATCCACAGGTAATCACCATCATTCAAAATTTCGGTTACCATATTTCCGTTGGTGTAATTGACCCAGTCGGACAGTTGTGAAAATGCGAGTGCAGGACACATTATTAACAACGAAAACAAGATAATGCAATTGAATCTATTTTTCATAAAAAATACTTTAATAAATATTAGTAAAATAATTCTGTCTTTACGTTTTAATAATCGAAACAATTTTTAAATTTCAAAATCCCCTTGCAGGTATTGATTTTGCGAGTTGACAAACTCCAAATTTTTGTCGCTATATTCGTCAATGTTTTTTCAAAACTTCTCACAGGTATAATTTTCAATACAGGGCTTAAAATGTCAAAAAAACTAACGGATGGTATTTTTTACAAAAGTAAGATTGTTAATTCAAATGCAAAATAAATTTTCAATATTTTTTTGTCAAGAAAATCATAAATAAATACAACTATTTGATACTAAGTTGAATAAAAAATAATTCCAAGATTGAATACTTTTTGAGATTTTTAGTCAGTTATATTTTACAGAACTTCAATTTATACTATACGTTATGATTTGTGAATGAAAAATATTTTATAATGATATTCATAACAAATTTATAAATCATTTTATTACAGAAGAATATAGGAAATATGAATACGATTAATACAATAAAAATTCTCTATAATTGTGATAAAATGATAATAATAGTTGAAATAAAATGATATACTGTTGCTTATAACCTGAGTTCGACGTAAGAAAAGCATAAAAAATTTGGTAAGTTGGCTAATTTTTCTTTTTTTTTATATTTGATAATCAACATTTTAAATAAGAATTATGGCACAACTTACCACCGACAAAATTACTGAATAAAGCGAAGTGTATCATGAATACCATAAAAAGAAAAACATGCATGAATAAATTTATTGTATTGCGGACGATTTTTGCAGGGAATTTTCAAAAGAAATTAAAATCCCGATGACGGTAAACGGCAAGGTTCGTAAAATCGGGCGTCCGTCCTTCTACAAACGCTTTGCCTATGAGTAATCCGGAATGGTAAATTCTTTGTTTTCCGTTTGCCCCGCACAAACTCCACTTAATATCGTCAAACCGACTGTCATTAATATTTTCTTATTGAGTTCATAATACTTTTTCTTTTAATTATTTGCCAAAATAATAACTCAAGGAAAAACAGATATTACTGTTTTTAGCTGTTCTTTTAATATCAAAAGTCTCCCCTGTATTATAGTCAATAGCGCCGCCATTTTCCCAATCGGATTTATATATATTTGTCAAACCGGGATTATATTGGAATTTGAACAATAAGTTATTGTAGCGATAACCAACGCCTGCATTCAACCCAAAATCAAGTTCTCCAAGTTCTTCGTTCAAACCAAGTCCGAAATATGGTCCTGCAAAAGCATAGATTTTTTGATTATTGCCAAGTGGATATCTGTATGTGAGATTGATGGGTATTTGTAAATAATGAAATGTCGTTTCATGGTCAATTAATTTGTACCCCTTTTGCATATAAAGCATCTCGTACATTATACCTAAATTACGCGAGATTGGAAAATCGTACATGAAACCTATATGAAACCCTGTTTTAGACTGATATTCAATATCATCATGGGAAGTTAGTTGATTATCTCTGCTTCTAAGGATTATTTTCCCATTTACTACATTGGAAGAATTTACCCCGACAGTAATACCGCCATGAAATTTCCTGTCTCTATTATAATATTTTTCTAAATCAGCCATTTGTTTTTTGGCGGTTTTTGCTTCAGGTGTGTCGCCGTATTTTTTCACGAAATCCTGTAATACGGGAAAATCGTTGAAGTTCTTTATCCTTCCTTTTGTATAGGACCATTCCCGCATGGCGGTAACTCTTTCGTTTTTCCTTTCATCGGATAGTTTGGCGTACCATTTTGCCCCTTTTCCCGAAGCGTGAACGTTAAAATACTCCTCCAACTTTTCGTAATAACTGTCGCGTTCCTTTTGCGTGCCGGCTGTTGTCGCCGCCAACTCCCACCAATACTCTCCGTTATCAATGCTTTGTGCAAGTCTGTAGCCGCCTGTCATGTAGAGGTTGCCGATTGCTTCCGCGATTACAGGAGTTGGTTGTATGTCGTAGGCGGTTTTATACCATTTTACTGCTTCGTCGTAATTTTTACCGACAAGCGTATTGCCCCAAACACTGAACCCGTCGCGATAATATTCCGCCAATTTCAGGATGGACGAAACATCGCCGTTGCTTGCACCGTAACCCGTTTCGGCGAGCGTGTCGTATGCCTGTTTTATTTCGCGCTGTTTCTGTTGTTTGCGTTCTTCTGCCTCACGCGCTTTTCTTGCCTCTTTTGCGGCTTGTGCGCGTTGGATTTCGGCTGCAATACCTGTTGCCAAATTTCCAATGGCATTGTCTAATTGAGTTTGTTGTTGTTGCTGCCGCTGTTGTTTGTTTTCTAAATTGCTTTTGTATCTGGCATATTCCGATTCGGACATATAACCTTTGTCGAGAGTGTAATATCTTCCGTCGGCGGTCTTCACAGCGCCGGGCGTAGCAGGCAATGTGCCGCCATAACTTTTGTTTGTCGAAGTCGAATGGCTTGTGTTATTGCCGGAAGAAGATGAACTGCCCGTATTACCGCTATTGCCGGAAGAAGATGAACTGCCCGTATTACCGCTATCACCGGCGCTTAATGAGATAGTGTTTTGTTCGTTTTTTGTGTCCGTTTTGGGCAGGCTCTGAATTGCAATGCGTATCGCTTTTATACTTGGGTTTACGTAGTTTGAGGAATAACTACCGTCATTGCCTCCTGACAGACGGAGATCAATACGGATATTTGCCGTTTGAAAGGTTTCCCGTGTCAGTCCCAATTTTTCTAAAGCGCCTATATCAGCTGCGCCGAACAATTCGTTCACACCTAAAGGTACGGAACCGGAATACACTTGTCGGGTGCCGATATAAACCGTAGCGCTGGCTTTTACCTTTCCTATGCCAAAATTATTATCTTCGACCCCGATAAGTGTGGGGAAATCCGAAGCCGTATAAGTCTTGCCCCCGTAGAGATACTTGTTTATGACCGTTTTGGCGCTACCATAAATCTTTACTTGAGAAAGATTTGGTTTGAGTTCGTTAAGCCGGTACGAGACGGTGGCTGTAACCGTACTTGTGCCATAAGCTCCCTCGTCATTTGAACCGGGAGTGAAATTAACCGATACCGGTTGTGATTTGTGTTGCTTCTGTGCTTGTGCCTGTGTCGTATGCAGGCTAATTATGGCAAAACACGCCACAAAAATCTGTAAAAAAATTAACTTTGTCTTCATGCTTTTTTTTATTATT
>JAITLJ010000175.1 GCA_031277925.1 Prevotellaceae bacterium
TGTGAGCAATGTTTGATATTGAACTTTTTTCAGATACAATTTCCATTTCTTTTGCTGCAATTGCCTTTTGCAATTCTTCGGCGCTTACATGGTAGTTTACAATGCTGTCGATTTCGTGATTAATGGCATCTTCGGTATCTTGAATTTTGCCGCCGAAATTTGCAAGTCCCAATATAACGGTCAATCCGGGATCTTCCAAAGGCAGCGATAATGAAGCGGTTTGTGTAGCTTTATTTTTATCATCTATATTGTCTTTGAAACGCGAACTGTTGCCTTTTGAAAGAATGGCGTTCAAAATTTCAAAAACATAAAAATCTTTTGAGCCGTAAGCCGGCGAGCGATAACCCATAATTACGGCAGGCAAAGTAATATTGTCGTAAACAGTATCGCGTATTTCGCCGCCAAGAGGTTTTTCAACAATAGAATAGCGATTTATCGGTTGTGCGCCACGCGGAATATCGCCGAAATATTTTGCAACTGATTTTTTGGTATTTTCTATTTGAAAATCGCCTGCTATAACCAGCACCGCATTGTTTGGAACATAATACGTTTTATAAAAATCAACAACATCTTTATCGGTAGCATTGCGTATATGTTCTGGATAGCCGATAACAGGCCATTTGTAATGATGTTCTTTGAATGCGCGTTTGAAAAGTTCTTCCCGAAACGAACCGTATTGCTGATTATCCATTCGTTGTTTGCGTTCTTCTATTACAACATTTTTTTGTGTAGCAATTCCGACAGAATCAATTTTTGCGTGCAACATTCGTTCCGATTCCATCCATAATGCCAGTTCAAGTTGATTTGATGGCATTAATTCGTAATAATAAGTACGGTCGTTAGATGTGTTGGCGTTAAATTCGCCTCCGTTTGCCTGTACTATTTTCATATATTCGCCGCGTCCTATATATTCAGACCCTTCGAATAACAAATGTTCAAACAGATGAGCAAATCCTGTTCTGTCGGGATTTTCATCTTTTGAACCTACGTGATACATTAGACTTACAACTACATTTGGCGTAGAATTGTCCTGATGCAAAATCACATGCAATCCGTTGTTGAGATCGTATTCAACAATTGGAATGTTAATTCTTTGTGCATTTGCCGTAAGAACAAAACAAACAGCAATGCAAATATTTAAAATTTTTTTCATCATTTATTTTTAATTATTTTATAAATTAAAGTTATTATTATCTATCAATATATTCATTCGGATTCCGAGAGAAGTATCATTAGTTTTTCAATTTTTGCGGTTATGATTGCCGATTTACACGTAAAGTTATTAAATATAAACGAAAAACAAAGATCTTTTCCTGTTTTTGCAGTAAGATATCCGCTATACGAACGTACTGCCGACAACGAACCGCTTTTTGCTTTTACATTTCCTTCGGCTGCCGTATTTTTCAACATGTTTTTCATTGTTCCATCTACGCCGGCAACGGGAAATGACTTAATAAAATCGTCATATACGGCGCTGTTATACATTGCTGACAGATATTGGCACAAAAATTTTGTCGTTACAAAATTATGCCTTGACAATCCGCTGCCGTCAGACTGTTGAAAACCATCGGTTGCAACGTTCATATCTTTAAGTTTTGCAGCAATCAGTTTGCGTCCTTCATAAATTGACCCATCGTTGCCTAATTCTGCACCTGCCGTTTTCAAAATGGTTTCGGCAAAACTGTTATTGCTGTTTTTATTTGTTTCGTAAATAATTTCGGTATATTTGGGCGAATTGTATGTATAAAAATGTTTACGGTTTTGATTTGGCAAATCGGATGTTCGTCTTTCCAAAATTTCTATAAGATTTGATGTTATTATTCCGTTTTGATTTAAATACTTATTAAAATACCATGCGCAGGTATATGCAGGATTTGGAATTGCAGCCGGAACGGTTCTGCTGTGCGAATTTGTTAAAACTTTGCCTGTTAATAATGCGCGCTTCGAATACGGAGAACTGAATACGCTTATACCCGAAGCATTTATACTGTCGGTTGATACAAGATAATTTTCCCACGAAATTTCGGGAACATAAGGTTTAACGCTGTCGAGGCTTGGTTTTTTATCAACGCTTGCTGACGGTTGTATGTATAATTGACATTTATTGTCTGCAAACTGAATTCCACTGATGCCGGCTCCGTAATCGGTTCCTATATCGTCAAATTCCCATGAACCGGGACGATTTTCGTCATCAAAAAAACGTGTATCGGCAATTATTTTCCCTTTTATATTGTTTATTCCAAGACTTTTAACCGCCTGTAGCCATTTGTTGAAAACAGTATCGGGAACGGTATTTTCGTAAACGGCAGAGCCAAGCGAAGGATCGCCTCCGCCTGTGATATAAATATCGCCATGAAGTATTGAATCAACAATATTGCCTGTATATTCAAGTTTTGTTTTGAACGTGTAATCGGCTCCAAGCAACAGCAGTCCTGCGCCCGCAGTTACGATTTTCATATTTGATGCAGGCAGCAAACTGTACTGGGCATTGTGTTCAAACAAAATTTCTCCGCTTTGTGCATCTGCTACCGAAACGCTCCAAACGGCATTAGTCAAATCATTATCATATAATTTCATTGTATCAACGTATTCGACAAATTTTTGAAGAGCGGTCGAATTATTTTGCGAAAATACAGGTTTACATGTAATAATAAAAACAAATATTAAAAAACCAGTTTTTTTCATTATTTAATCCAATTAAATCAACCGCAAAGATAAAATAAATAAATGATTAAACAGTTAAAATTATAATATTTTTGATATTTTTAATAGTTATTTTACCCATCCGTGCGAAGAAGTTTAAAAGTTTCATCTCCTCATTGTGAACCCGTATTTTTCTTCGTTCTCTACATCTACATCTTCTGCAAAATCGTACTTGCTTTTAAGCACTGATTTTTTCAGCAATGAAGCCTCTGCTATTTTGCATATTACGCCAAGTACAAACAATATTACAAAAGGTGAAGATATGGTATATATAGCCATATTTATCTCTTTATCTCTATCTGATGTTACATATCCAGTCTGCTACACTAACGGCAATTATACCAATCACAATAGATATGTTGCCTATTGCATTTAGAAGTCTTTACTCCGCTACCGTTATAGGTAAATTCAATTTTTTCTTTCAACGTTTCGTTTTTTTTATTGTTAAAATATTTTTATCCTGAGGATTATGTCAAAATCATCTTTAATTAACTGCTTCGATTATGGTTGTAACTCCCATGCCGCCGCCCACGCAAAGAGTTGCAAGCCCAAATTTTGCATTTCGTTTTTGCATTTCGTATAACAATGTAACCAAAATACGTGCTCCGCTTGCGCCAACAGGATGTCCCAGAGCTATTGCGCCTCCGTTTACATTCAGTTTTTCGTTAGGAAAATTCAACTGTTTGCTCACGGCTAAGGCTTGTGCAGCAAAGGCTTCATTGGCTTCGATAAGGTCAATATCATTTATTGTCAATCCTGCTTTGCTCAATGCTTTTTGAGTTGAATAAACCGGACCTATTCCCATTATTTTCGGGTCAACTCCTGCCGATGCAAAGGAAATGATTTTTGCCATCGGTTTAATTCCGAGTTGTGCTGCTTTTTCGGCGCTCATAACGACTAATGCCGCCGCTCCATCATTTATTCCCGAAGCGTTTGCAGCGGTAACGGTTCCGTTGGCTTTGAACGCCGGAGAAAGTTTGCTGATGCTTTCGGCTGTAACGCCCGGTCGGGGAAATTCGTCGGTATCAAATATTTTAATTCCTTTTTTTTCTTTTATTTCAACAGGAATAATTTCGTCTTTAAAACGGTTTTCATTCAGCGCTTTTTCTGCTTTTTGCTGACTCCATGCTGCAAATTCGTCCTGTTGTTGGCGCAAAATATTGAATTTTTCGGCAACATTTTCTGCTGTAACGCCCATGTGATAACCTTCGAATACATCGGTGAGCGAATCATAAACCATGCTGTCAACAAGTTCGCCTGTTCCCATTCGGTAGCCCCAGCGTGCATTTTTAAGAATAAAAGGCGCTGCGCTCATGTTTTCCATTCCGCCAGCAACAACTACTTCCGCAGCGTCCGACAGAATTAGCGAAGCAGCAAGATTAACGGCTTTTAATCCCGAACCGCAAATATTATTTAAAGTCATTGCGGGAACATCGTAAGGTATGCCTGCTTTCACAGCCGACTGTCGGGCGGTTCCCTGTCCAAGTCCTGCCTGCAAAACATTGCCCATTATTACTTCGTCAACTGACTCAACCTTAATTCCTGCACGCTTTATTGCCTCTTTAATTACTGTGCTGCCCAATTCCTGAACAGGAACGGAGGTCAATGTTCCTCCGAATTTTCCTATTGGTGTTCTTACTGCTCCTGCAATTATTATTTCTTTCATAATTTTATATGTTTAAATGATTATTTTTAAAATAAAAATGTTTACTTCATTCTTTCGAACGTTTACTTTTTTCTTTCGAACATTTACTTCATTCTTTCGAACGTTTACTTTTTTCTTTCGAACGTTTACTTCATTCTTTCGAACGTTTACTTTTTTCTTTCGAACGTTTACTTTTTTCTTTCGAACGTTTACTTCATTCTTTCGAACGTTTACTTTTTTCTTTCGAACGTTTACTTCATTCTTTCGAACGTTTACTTCATTCTTTCGAACGTTTACTTTTTTCTTTCGAACGTTTACTTTCTAAATCACAATTCTGGAATTAGTAATGACGAGAAACATTTCACTTGTAATAAATTATTCTTTATAAACCACATTGCCGTCACTATCTGCCAAAAATGTTATCGTATAATAATCAATAACTGTTCTTCCGCTTTCGCGACGTTCCGAATTGCCATCTTCGATAATATTAATTCTTAATTCAGTTTCAAAATTGCCATTATCATTTAGATAAAATTTTATAGATTTAATACTTTTAAAACTGTAACCTTCAAGATTTTCGTTTATTTGAGATTTTGCATTTTCCAAATATTTCTCAACCTCGTTTTGCCGTTTTTCAATATCTTCAACATTAACAGATTGAGGGTTGCCTTTATCAAAACTGGATTTACGTTCTTTCGGGTCGTCATGTGCAATTCCATAATTGTAATAAAGTGTTTGCGAATAATTTTTGCCATCTTTCATCAATGTAAGAAGAACAAAGCCAAAATCGCTGGTCAGTTCGTCTTTTTCATTAATATCAACTTCGATAATGTCATAATTTTTGCTGATATTTTTCAAATCTGTAATAAGTTCGCCTAAGGATTTCGGTGAACTAATGCTTGGCGGCGCAATTTGCGAACACGCCGATACCAGCAACACTATTGCCGATACCAAAAATAATTTTTTCAATTTCATATTTTATAATATTAAAGTTAGATAATTCGATAATTATATTTGCATTGGTTTAATGTCGTCGGCAATGATAAGCTGCGCTTCGGTTGCCTGCTGCACCTGTTCTACCGTAAATTCGGGATGTATTTCTTTAAGTACAATGCCTTGCGGTCTTATTTCCATAACTCCCATTTCGGTGATTATCATATCAACTTCGCTTGAAGCGGTAAGCGGCAACGTGCATTTTTTCAATATTTTGATATTTCCTTTTGCCGTATGTTCCATTGCAATAATCACTTTTTTTGCGCCTGCAAGCAAATCCATGGCGCCTCCCATTCCGGGAGTTTTACTTCCGGGAATCATCCAGTTGGCAAGGTTTCCTTTTTCGTCAACCTGTAATGCTCCAAGAATTGTAACATCAACATGTCCGCCTCGGATTATTCCGAATGATGTTGCGCTGTCGAAAGATGCGGCTCCTGCCTGCGCCGTAATATATCCGCCGCCCGCATTGGTAAGATATTTGTCTTCTTCGCCTGCAGCGGGCGTTGCTCCCATTCCAAGCAAACCATTTTCAGACTGTAAGATTACATTAATATTTTCGGGTAAATAATTGGGAATTAATGTAGGTAAACCTATACCGAGATTTACAACATATCCATCTTCCAATTCTAAAGCGCATCGTTTAGCAATTGTTTCTCTGATTTGATTTTTATCCATAAATTTATTTCATTTATTAATTAATATTTTTGTTTTTTTTATCCGTTTATGCGTTTATCAAGTTCCTGTGCGATATACGAAGCAACATCATCAGCGTATGAGTTCATGCTGAAACCGGCATCATAACCAAGTTCTTTTGCAAGTTCGTGGCTTATTCGCGGACCGCCGCAAACAAGAATCACTTTATTGCGTAATCCTTCGGCTTCGAGAAGTTCTACAAGTTCGGTCATATTTTTGATGTGAACGTCTTTTTGTGTTACGGTTTGCGAAACAAGTAAAGCATCTGCTTTCATTTCTATAGCTTTTGCTATAAATTCTTCATTAGGAACCTGACTTCCCATATTCAGCGCTTCAAACATTTCATAACGCTCAATACCATAGTGTCCAGCATAACCTTTCATATTCATAATTGCATCTATGCCTACCGTATGAGCATCTGTTCCGGTGCTTGCGCCTACAACAATAATTTTACGCCCGATATGCTCTTTTATAAATTCGTCGCAGGCGTGCATGTCCATTACATTGCTTTCGACTTTCGGCACGTGAATGTTAGTATAATCTACTGTATGCGTGCAGCTGCCATAACAGTTGAAAAATGTGAAACCTTGCGTAAGTTCTTTGTAAAAAACTACTTGCGGATTTTCAAATCCCATTTTTTTTATCAATTGTTTTGCTGCTTCAATAGATTCATCGGTACATGGTACAGGAAGAGTAAAACTCAGTTGAACTTTGCCATCATTCATTGTATCTCCATATGGTTTTATTTTTTTCAGGTCAAGAGTTTGGTCAAACTCCTTGCCTTCCATCGAATATAATCCTCCGCTCATAATATTTACTGTATATCTTTATTTTATCGGTTATTGTTATAACAATTTTTAATTTAAATATCTCTTACATTATTTTCTGTAAAAGCGTGTAAAGATATGAAAAAAATATCATCTGCCGATAATAATCATTAAAATTATATAAACTCTAATAAAAATTTATAATTAATCACGATTTATTGCATTAAAAATCAGTAATTTAATTTTAAT
>JAITLJ010000177.1 GCA_031277925.1 Prevotellaceae bacterium
ATTAAAATTAAAATAAATATGACTGTTCTGCAAGCATATTGCTGTTAATATTTCACAAATTAACATCAGTTATACATTCAGCATACAATCATTCTAAATTTTGATACGCAAAATTACAATTTATTTATTTGCCATATATATTCATGTGTTATTTTTTGTTAATACAATAAAAATTAATGATTTTAAATTATACATAAATTTCATATTACAGAAGTCGAAATAATTTTAATAAACTGTTTGTTTCACAAGATTGATTTTACACCGACTGTTATTTAAAAATATTGAACAGCAGAAAAATATATTAATATTTTCATAATGTATAATCATATAATAAAGGTAATGCTGAACCGTTGAATTTTTATTATATATAAATATCAACTTTACAATTTTATATTATATTGCCGGCAACATAAAATTGTGTATATTTCAATAATTTAACAAAAACTTGCTTTGTATTCTGTTTTGTCTGCTTTCCTATTTGTTAAAATTCATTAATCATTTATCGATGGCAAATCAGAATAATCGCGCGAATAGCGTAAATGCTGTTCTACAAAATTTTCGGTATAGTCTATTTTCAAATCAATAAAATTATTATCAGTGTCAAAAACAGGCGTATATACAGGATTTACAAAGCCTTTGTACGGAGCAATATTTAATTTTGCATAACGTTCAATTATTTCCTTATGCAAAACGGGGTCAAGTTTTACTGCATAAGTTTCAACAATATTACGTGCGGCATTAAAATCGCCTGTAGATTTTATTCGTTGAATTTCAGCCAGCAGTTCGCCAAGATGTTGTCGGACTTTGCTGTAATCGTTGATAACAACAAATGTTTTTCCTTCCCGCACTTTAAATTCAATTGCTTTGTCGGCGGCTGATTTTTCGAATACATATCGAGCTATAAGTTGACGATTGCGCATGTGTGCTTCTTCAATATTTTTACCGATTTCGATGCGTGTTTGCTGCGTTAACAAGCCGTTCATAAAGAACGAATAATATTCGGCTTTATATGCGTCATCGTTTGGCAGCAATCCGAGTTCAACCATTTTCGGGTCTGCTATAAAATACAGTCCGAACAAGTCGGCGCGCGCTTCTTCTATCGTTGCTCCGTAAGATAGCAAAGCATCAGGGTCAACGCCTTGAAGCAGTTTTCCCGAGCCGTGTCCCAAACATTCGTGCAAATCGGTATGAAGATTATCGGTTATGAATTTATAGTTATTCAGTAAATTCAATTCCGTTTCGCTCCACACAAATTCTTCGGCAAAGCCGTTTCCGTGCGATGCCAGATCATAAGCTTCGGTAATATTTTCTATGGTTACCGATTTTGAACCGTGAACAGCGCGTATCCAGTTTGAATTTGGCAAATTGATTCCTATCGGAGTTGTCGGATAACTGTCGCCGCCGAGAATTGATACGTTTATAACTTTTGCTGCAATTCCATTAACTGTTTCTTTTTTGAATTGTTTGTCGGTTGGCGAATTGTCTTCAAACCATTGTGCATTGGCGCTTATGATTTCAGTACGCTTTGTGGCTTCAATATTTTTGAAGTTTACATTGGCTTCCCAGCTTGCTTTCATTCCCATTGGGTCGCCATAGGTTTCGATAAAACCGTTTATAAAATCAATATGCGACAAAGTGTCGGCAACCCATGCAATAGAATAGTCATCAAACTTTTTAAGGTCGCCCGATTTGTAATAATCAACAAGTTTTTCGATAACTGATTTTTGCTGTTCATTTTCGGCAACAGCAAGGGCTTTTTGCAACCAGTAAACTGTTTTTTCTATTGCCGCCGAATATAAACCTCCGATTTTATATGTTTTTTCAAATATTTTTCCGTGTTCTTTCACAAGTTTGCTGTTGAGTCCGTATGAAACAGGCGTTTCATCGTTTGGTTTTTTCATATTATTATAAAATATTTCAACTTCTTTTTGATTTACATTTTCATAATAATTGGATGCAGATGTTGTTATTGGGTCAACATTTGGCGTTTGATTTAATCGTGTAACGGCAATCGAAGGATCGAATATTACAGGTACAATTAATGATATAAGTTCGTCCTGTTTTAATCCTGTTTTTTCAAATGCTGTTTCGGGAAGTTTTTTAATTTCGTCGATAAAAAAAGTTTGCGAAAAATTGGGAACAAATTTATAATTTCCATAATGGTGATGTATTCCGTTTGAAACCCAAACACGTTTCAAGTATATTTCAAAGGCTTTAAAATCGTCTGAATTTTTATCGCCGTTGAAATTTGTATAAATATTTTCGAGCGTACGGCGAATGCATAAATTGTATTTACCGTTTTGGTCGTAAAGAATATCGCGACCTTGCAATGCTGCCTCGTTTAAATAGTAAAGCAGTTCTTTTTGTTTTGCCGTCAGTTTTTCAATTTCAGGAACGCGATAGCGCAAAATTTCCATATCGGCAAAAGCATCTACTTTATAATTAAAATCAGCAATTGCAGGAGTGTTCAAATTCGAATCTGTCGAAGATTTTTTATTGTTGCATGATATGCACAGACAAATTGTTGTCATAATAAGAAATACAGTTTTTTTCATAATACATAATATTTTTTAATTTTTTTATCACAAAGTTATAAAAAATAAGTTGATACATAAAAATATATGTAAAATAATGTTGATATATCATTAATAAAAGATGAAATATAAGGTTTTGTTTTCATAAAAATTGCGTTTTCAACCAGACAAACACACAAATCAATATCAATGCAGGCAATATGTTTATTATTTTTATATCTTTTATTTTCAGTAAATTAATACCCAATCCTATCAGCATTATGCCGCCAACAGCCGAAAGTTCGCCAATCATTTCAACAGGAATATCTTTGCCTGTCAGATAAACTAAAATTGTTATTCCGCCTTGAAATATCAATAGAAAAATTGATGAAAAAAGAACTCCAATGCCAAGTCCTGCCGCCAAAATCATCGACGAAAAAAAATCGATTACTGATTTTGTAAGTAATAAATCAGGTGTTTTTCCCAAACCTTCTTCAATTGCGCCTACAATTGTCATTGAACCCATGCAAAAAAGCAGAAATCCTGTTACCAAACCTTGCGTGAAATGTTCATTTACCAATTTTGTCCTTGTTTTAAGATAATCGCCAAACTGTTCGATACGCATGTCGAGTTTTAATTTGGTTCCTAAAAATCCGCCAAGCACAAGGCTAATAATAACAAACAGTGGCATCGACATATCGATTGACATTTTTACGCCTAATAATAGTGTAAATAAACCTGTTGCCTGAAAAAAAACAGTTTGATATTTAGCGGTCATGTTTTTCTTAAATATCAAGCCGGCACAGCTTCCAACAACAATCGACAGTGTGTTTATCAATGTTCCAATCATATTAATTTATGTAAAGAAATAATTTGAAAGGCAAAGGTATTAAAAAATCCAAAATGAGTAGAAAAAATTACCGGCATTTTCGAAAATTCAATAAATTTGCAACTTGAAATTACAGATACGAAACAGATGAACATACTTTCTGACTTGAAAAATTACGTCGAACGTAATATTTTACCGCGTTACAGCGCTTTGGACAGCGGACATAATATTAATCATATTCAAAAAGTGATTGACGGGAGTTTAACGCTTGCACAACAGTTTGATGTTGACATAAATATGGTTTATGTAATTGCCGCTTATCACGATATTGGCATTGAAAAAAACAGAGATTTGCATCATATTGTTTCCGGAGAAATTTTAATATCTGACGAAAATCTAAAAAAATGGTTTTCACAGCAGCAAATAGAAATTATGCGGCAGGCAGTAGAAGACCACAGAGCATCAAATAAATACGAACCTCGCAGTATTTATGGAAAAATCGTTGCCGAAGCCGACCGCGACATTTCATTACATACAATTTTGAGTCGTACCATACAGTTTGGTCTGAAAAATAATCCAGATAAAGATTTTGAATTTCATTTTGAAAGAGCGTATCAGCATATCGTAAACAAATATGGTGAACAAGGTTATTTGAAACTGCATTTGCACAGCGAAAAAAATGAAAAAGGACTTGCCGAAGTTCGTTCTGCAATCAGCGATAAAGAAACATTACGAAATATATGCAAAAAGATTTTCGACGAAGAAAATTTATAATCCTACCATTTTTCTTTGTGAATTTTTTCGGGTTTCCATTTATCTTTAGGCGATTCTTTCATGCTTGGATAGCCTATCGGAATAACGCACAACGACTGAATATTATCGGGATGCTGCGTTACTTTTTTAACAGCGCTCATTCGGTTTTCGTATGGATAGCTTGCAGTCCAGACAGCGCCAAGTTCCATTGCTTCGGCTGCAAGCAAAATATTTTCAGTAGCGGCGGCGCAATCGACGTACCAATATTCAGATTTTGATGTATCGGCGCAGACGATTATTGCAAGTGTTGCCTGTTGTAGCATTTTTGCATACGGAAGATTTGCCGCCAGCGAGTCTAATATTGTTCTTTCGCTTATTACAATAAATTCCCAAGGTTGAGTATTTTTGCCTGTAGGAGCTGCCATGCCTGCACGCAGTAATTTTTCAATTTTTTCAGATTCTATCTGCTTTCCTTCAATGTAATCTCTTACGCTTTTGCGATTTGCAATATTTTCCAATATAATTTCGACGGAAGATTTTGATGTTTTACCATTATCACAACAAGACGTCAAAATGTTTGTTATGATAAGCAACATAATGCTTGAATAAATAATTTTTAGTTTCATAATTTATAATTTAAAATTGTTTATTTAATTTCCTTATATACAACATTATATACTTGTTAGCAAAGTATAGTTAGAGTGGGAGAGGAGCTGATGTTTTTGCAATCATCACCTTATTTGCATCTGTATTTCAGCACGTTACAACATTAAGATAAATGTTCATCCTTGTCGTCGTAATCTTCATCCGCTTCATCATCAACCATAAAATCATCATCATGTCCCAGACCAAACAGATCTTTTTCAATATCATCCGTTATATCGCTGTCAACCTTAACCGACACTTTTATAAGATAACTAACATCTTCAGTATCAAGCATTATTGCATGAAAAAATTCGCCGTTTCCTTTTTCTACTTTCAAAATATAATCTCTCCAGCCTGACGGATATTTTTCATTTAGCACTTCAATAAGTTCAGGTTCAAGTTGATTGTAATTAACAACAATTCTGCGTTTTGTTGGAGCTTTATTTGCAGTTACAGGTTGAGTTTCAGTAACATTGGATTTTTTTTCAACTATTTTTTCATCTGTCTTTGCCGTTCTATCCGTTTTTTTTGATGTTGCCGAATCTTTTTTTACAGGTTTCTTTTTCGCAGTTTTTTTAATTTCTTTATTTACCTTTGTTTTTGTTTGTTTTTTATTTGTCGTTGCCATAGTAATTGTTATAAAAGTTGTGCAAGTTTAATATCATTTTTTCAATCACAAAAAATTTTTTTTATCATAAAAATATACACATTCACTTTTATAAATAAACATTACTGCTAATCAACAACATAGATAAATAGAATATTTTCTTAATTAAAACAATTTAACACACAGATGTATTTGTCCCATAATCTATATTATGTTAAGTTTAAGCCTTAATAATTACATAATCAATTATATACACTCTATTTATGTTTATCTTGAAATTTTTCTTATTTTGTGTTTCAAATTTAATTGATTATTTTTGTCGAAAATTAATTTTAGATAAAAATCATGAAAAAAATCTTTTTATTAACGTGTATGATACTGTCGTTATCGGCAAATGCTCAAAGCAGAAATTTCTATGACTTTTCGGTTAAAAGTATTGACGGAAACGATTTGTCGCTGTCTGAATTTAAAGGCAAAAAAATTATGGTTGTAAATGTTGCATCCAAATGCGGACTTACGCCTCAATACAAACAATTACAGGCGTTGTTTGAAAAATACGGTAACAATGATTTTGTTATCATAGCATTTCCTGCAAATAATTTCGGCGCTCAAGAACCCGGAACGAATAAGGAAATAAAGGAATTTTGTACGGCGAATTACGGCGTTACTTTTCCGATTATGGAAAAAATATCGGTTAAAGGCGACGACATTGCTCCTGTTTATAAATGGCTTACGCAAAAAACCGAAAATGGCAAAGATAATGCTGAAATTACATGGAATTTCCAGAAATTTTTGATTGATGAAAACGGTAACTGGGTAAAATCATTTTCGCCGCGCACAAGCCCTGATGATGAAGAAATTATAAAATGGATTGAAAATAAGTAGTCATTCCTTAATAAATATTGAAACTATTCATTATTAATAAATTGTAAGTGTAAATTGTCGAATAAGAATGCCGTTTTGGTATAAGTAAAATATGGTTTTGTGTGGAATATAAATCGAAAATTTCAATTATTGATACCAAAACGGCATCAAAATACCCTGAACTGTAAAGATATTTTA
>JAITLJ010000006.1 GCA_031277925.1 Prevotellaceae bacterium
AAAGTTTTATAATTAATATCTTATGTGTTTCATTCAGGTTTTTTTTTCAGATGCAGCAGTCAATAAATTTAAAGAGCAGAAAACAGACAGGCAAAAGGTCGGAGAGCTATTTTAAAAAGCTCGGAAAGCTTTTAAAAAAAGCTCGGAAAGCTTTTAAAAAAAGCTCGGAGAGCTTTTAAAAAAAACTCGGAAAGCTTTTAAAAAAAGGTCGGAGAGCTTTTAAAAAAAGATCGGAAAGCTTTTAAAAAAAGGTCGGAGAGCTTTTAAAAAAAGATCGGAGAGCTTTTAAAAAAAGGTCGGAGAGCTTTTTGATGAAAGCTTAGTAAGCATTTGCAGAAAGGCGTATAGTTAATAAAAAAAATAAATAAATAAAAATCACATTAATTAAACCAATAAACACACAAACAGAATAAAGCGACGTAACCCGAAACGCCGAAAAAGAGCAGGGAAAGATCACATTAGTCGCTCCTTAATAAATATCGAAATCATTCATTATTAATAAATTGTAAGCGTAAATTATCGAATAAAAATACCGGGTTTTATACAGATACAGGCAGAAATTCGGCAAAATATGAACCTGTTTCTTTATCTTCTTTTTGTGTCAAAGACAAAGTAACAGAAAGAAATAATTGTCCGAATTTTTTAATGTTTTAGCTTTGTCCTTTTTTTATTCGTAATACCAAAACGCCATCAAACTGTAATTTATACAGATTGAATATCAATAAAATATCATTGTATTTTAGTTTGTTTTTATACCGTTTGGGTATAAGGAACGGCGAATTAATAATAAAATGAATTGTGTAGAAAAACATTGTTTTGTGGCAAAAAATCTATCCCTGCAAAATAAAAATGCAGGGTTTTTTATTTATATCGGGCAGTTCCGACTTTTTCCAGCCTTCGACAGTCATGGTTTTTATAAATTCGTCGGCAAGAGTAATGTTTGCTGCAATGCAAAGTTGCGTAGAAGGATTACATATCGAAATAAATGATTTGAATAATTGCAAGTTACGATAAGGCGTTTCGATAAAAATCTGTGTTTGATTTTCGTGTTTCGAGCGTTTTTCAAGAAATTGAATACGCTGACAGCGTTGCAGTTCCTTTACAGGTAAATATCCTGCAAAAGCAAAATTTTGTCCGTTCATTCCTGCCGCCATTAGCGCAAGCAAAATTGACGAAGGTCCGATTAAAGGAACAATTTGTATGTTTTTTTTGTGCGCATAATCAATAAGCGCCGCTCCGGGATCGGCAACGCAGGGAACTCCGGCATCCGAAATTATGCCAATGTCATTGCCTTGAAATACAGGACCAAGCAATTCCGGAATTTCATTCGGTTTTGTATGTTCGTTGAGTTCCGAAAAAAATAATTCGTCGATTTTTACAGGCATTTTTATTTTGCTTAAATATCGCCGTGCCATGCGAACATCTTCAACTATAAAATATCGAATTTTGCGCATTGTTTCGATGGTTTTTTGAGGAATGACATCAATGCTCGAATCGCCAACAGTTGCAGGAATTATATATACTTTACCATACATAAATTTTATTAAATCAATCTGTTATTAATAAATGCTTAACCATGTTTTTTATATATAAATTTTGGATTAAACCTTATTGTAAACACAAAACAATTTACAGTATTCGACATTTCGCTGTGTTCGCAATGATATGATTTATAAATCCATATTTCATATTACAATATTCACAATTTTGCCGGTTACGACAATTACTTTTTTTGGCGTTTTGTTTTCAAGCCATTTTTGAGTTGCAGGGTCGGCAAGTACCGCTTCTTCAATTTGCTTTGTATCAAAGGTTAACGGCAGCTCTTTCTTGAATCTCATTTTTCCGTTGAACGAAACAGGATATTCGAATGTGTTTTCTGTCAAAAAATCTTCGCTGTATTCAGGAAATTCGGCATTGCAAATATTTGTTGTGTTTCCCAATAAATGCCATATTTCTTCGGTAATATGCGGAGCAAATGGAGAAAGTATAACAACAAGAGGTTCAAGAATTTCGCGTTTATTGCATTTGAGAGTCATAAGTTCGTTGACGCAAATCATAAATGCCGATACTGATGTGTTGAACGAAAAATTTTCTATATCTGTTTTTATTTTTTTAATTGTTTTATGCAAACATTTCAGTTCCTGCAGGTTTGCTTTGTTGCCGGATATTTCAAAATTCCCGTTTTTATCAAAAAACAAGGACCAAAATCGGCGTAAAAATCTGTGAACGCCATCAATGCCGTTTGTATCCCAGGGTTTGGACTGCTCGACTGGACCAAGAAACATTTCGTACATTCGCAAAGTGTCGGCTCCGTAACTTTCTACAATCATATCAGGATTTACTACGTTGTACATTGATTTGCTCATCTTTTCTACTGCATATCCGCAAATATATTTTCCATCTTCGAAGATAAATTCCGCATCGGTAAAATCGGGCATCCATCTTTTGAATTTTTCTATATCCAAAATATCATTTTTTACGATATTCACATCTACATGTATTTCGGTTATATCATATTTATCTTTCAGTCCTGCCGAAACAAACTTGTTTGTGCCTTTTATGCGATATGCAAAATTGCTTCGACCCTGTATCATGCCTTGATTTATCAATTTTTTGAAAGGTTCGTCTTCGACAATCAAACCCGAATCGAATAAAAATTTATTCCAAAAGCGGCTGTAAATCAAATGACCTGTGGCGTGTTCGGTTCCGCCAACATATAAATCTACATTTTTCCAGTATTTATTAGCTTCGGCTGAAACCAGCGCCTTGTCGTTGTGCGGATCCATGTATCGCAAATAATATGCGGACGAACCTGCAAATCCGGGCATTGTGTTCAGTTCCAAAGGATAACCTTCGTCGGTTTGCCAATTTTTTGCACGTCCAAGCGGCGGTTCTCCTGTTTCGGTTGGTAAAAATTTATCGACATCGGGCAATTCAAGAGGCAATTTTTTTTCGTCAATGACGTAAGGCATTCCCTGTTTGTAATAAACAGGAAACGGTTCGCCCCAATATCTTTGGCGGCTGAAAATGGCATCGCGCAGGCGATAGTTTACTTTTCTTTTTCCTGTACGGGTTGCTTCTATATATTTTTTCGTTGCTTCTATGGCTTGCGCTACTGTAAGTCCGTTCAGAAATCCCGAATTAATCATTATTCCATCTTTTGCATCAAAACTTTCGTTACTCACGTCGCAACCTTCGACAAGCGGTATCACAGGCAAATCGAAATGTTTTGCAAAAGCGTAATCGCGACTGTCGTGCGCAGGCACAGCCATAATCATTCCTGTGCCGTATCCGGCAAGCACATAATCGCTAATCCATATTGGCACTTTCTTTCCGTTTACAGGATTTGTTGCATACGAACCGGTAAAAACTCCAGTTACGCTTCGGTCGGCAATACGTTCGCGTTCGGTGCGCCGCTTTGTTCGTTCAATATATTGAGCGACATCGTGTTTTTGCTGTTCTGTTGTTAATTTGTAAACATATTCGCTTTCGGGCGCAAGCACCATAAACGTTACGCCATAAATTGTGTCGGCGCGCGTGGTAAAAACGGTTAATTCGGTATTTATATTTTCGATATGGAATTTTATTTCGGCGCCTTCTGAACGTCCTATCCAGTTTCTTTGGGTTTCTTTAAGACTTTCGCTCCAATCAAGTTTTTCCAAATCGTTGAGCAGGCGCTGTGCGTATGCCGATACTCGCAGACACCATTGGCGCATCATTTTTTGTTCAACAGGATAGCCTCCGCGAATTGACAATCCTTCGCTCACTTCGTCGTTGGCAAGAACAGTTCCGAGCGCAGGACACCAGTTTACCATTGTATCTGCCAAATAGGCAATGCGATAATTCAAAAGTATTTCCTGCTGTTCCTTTTCGGTTTTTAAATTCCATTCTTCTGCCGTAAACTGCATGTGTTGGCTGCAGGCTAAATCAAGATTGCAAGTTCCCTGCAACGAAAAAACTTCAATCAGTTCGCTTATCGGGCGCGCCTGCTGTGCCCGATTGCAATAATACGAATTGAACATTTGTATAAAAGCCCATTGCGTCCATTTGTAATATTTTGGATCGCAGGTGCGCACTTCTCTGTCCCAATCGAAGCAAAAACCGATTTTGTCTAACTGTTCGCGATAGCGTTTTATGTTTGTTTCGGTTGTTATCGAAGGATGCTGTCCTGTTTGAATTGCATACTGTTCGGCAGGTAATCCGTAGGCATCATAACCCATTGGATGCAAAACGTTGAATCCACACAAACGTTTGTAACGGCTGAAAATATCCGAAGCGATGTATCCGAGCGGATGACCGACATGCAAGCCTGCGCCCGAAGGATAAGGAAACATATCGAGAACATAAAATTTAGGCTTGTCGTTGATTTCGACTTTATAGATTTTATTTTCCGCCCAATACTTTTGCCATTTTTGTTCAATTTTGCGAAAATTGTATTCCATAATATTATATGTAATTTTTACAGATTTAAAATTTGCGCAAAGGTAGTTAAAAAATGATTAAAAATTTATGAATGCACAATAAATACAGTCGACTGTTTGGCGGGTTGCTGTTTAATAATTTAAAATTTCAATTTTTTTTTCTTTGTTGCCGATTGCAGACAAAGCCGTACTGTGAGCAGATGACATTTTTGTCAAACTTTATTCTTTACAAACTTTATCGTATATTTGCAAAAAATTTGGTCTCGTAGTTCAATGGATAGAATGAAAGATTCCGGTTCTTTTGATGTGGGTTCGATTCCCGCCGAGATCACCAAATCAGATTATTTATTATCCATTATTTTTATTTTTTCTGTACCTTTCTTCTATAAATTTCGACTGACATTTTTATCGGTCGGCATATATGTGGAGACTTTGATGTATATTTGTCAATTAATTTCATAAAAAATATCATGGTAAAAAACGAATTTGAAAAATATGCAATTAAGCATGCGGGCATATCAAGCTCACTATTACATCAGTATACATCGTCAATCACACCTTATATTATAGAAGAACGACAATTGAACGCCGTATCGATGGATGTATTTTCGCGATTAATGATGGAACGAATAATATTTTTGGGAACAGCAATCAGTGATGAAGTTGCAAATATTGTTCAGGCACAGCTGCTGTTTTTGGATTCGGTTGATTCATCCCGCGACATACAGATTTATATAAATTCGCCCGGAGGCGCAGTTTACGCAGGACTTGGCATTTACGACACCATGCAACTTGTAAATTCAAATATTCGCACAATTTGTACGGGAATTGCAGCATCAATGGCTGCTGTTTTGCTTACGGCAGGCGCAGACGGCAAACGCGCGGCGCTTACACATTCGCGAATAATGATTCATCAACCGCTTGGAGGCGTTGAAGGTCAGGCATCCGACATCGAAATTACAGCGCGCGAAATCGTAAAACTGAAACGCGAACTTTATGAATTAATAGCAAAACATTCCAAAAATGAAATTGCAAAAATAGAAAAAGACGCCGATAGAGATTATTGGATGACAGCAGCCGAAGCGCTTGTATATGGAATGATTGACGAAGTTTTACAAAAACAGAAAAAAACAAATGAAACAAAATAAATGTTCGTTTTGCGAAAGACCGGAAAAGGATGCTAACATACTGATACACGGCATCAACGCCTTTATTTGCGACGACTGCATAAACAGAGCGCACGAAATTTTACACAGCGAATTTCATACCAAAAAAAACAGAAAACACAAACTGTCATTTGCAAATATTCTAAAACCTGAAGAAATAAAATCGGTTCTCGATAATTACGTTATAGGACAGGAAGATGCAAAAAAATATCTGTCGGTTGCCGTTTACAACCATTATAAACGAATATTGCAGCCATTCGACAGCAACGATATCGAAATAGAAAAATCAAACGTAATAATGGTTGGCGAAACAGGAACAGGAAAAACGCTTTTGGCTCAAACCATAGCAAAAATACTCAAAGTTCCTTTTACCATTGTAGATGCCACAGTTCTTACCGAAGCCGGATACGTAGGCGAAGACGTTGAAAGCATACTTTCGCGTCTGCTTCAAGTTGCCGATTATGATGTCGCATCTGCCGAACTGGGAATTGTTTTTATTGATGAACTGGATAAAATAGCACGCAAAAGCGATAATCCTTCAATAACGCGCGACGTATCGGGCGAAGGAGTACAGCAGGCAATGCTGAAACTTCTGGAAGGAACAATTGTAAATGTTCCGCCGCAAGGAGGTCGAAAACATCCCGAACAGAAATTTATACAGGTAAATACAAAAAACATACTGTTTATTTGCGGCGGCGCATTCGACGGTATTGAAAAGAAAATAGCAAATCGTCTCAATACCCGCGCCATTGGCTACGGAGCAATAAACGATAAACACAAAATCGACAAAAACAACCTGATGCAATACGTTTCGCATGTCGATTTGAAATCGTACGGACTGATACCCGAAATTATCGGTCGCTTGCCGGTGCTTACCTATCTGCAACCGCTCGACCGCGCCGCTTTGCGCCGTATTCTTACCGAGCCAAAAAATGCAATAATAAAACAGTATCAAAAACTTTTTGCAATAGATAAAATAAAATTGGAATTTGACGACGAAGTACTTGATTATGTTGTCGATAAATCTATTGAGTTCAAACTTGGCGCACGCGGTTTACGTTCTATTTGCGAAAACATAATGACAGATGCAATGTTTGAAGCGCCATCAAAACAAGAAAAAAAATTACGTATCACATTAAAATATGCAGAAGAAAAAACCGGCAAACTAACAGCAAACAAATTACATGTAGCATAAATTTAATACCTTCAGCCTGTTGGTAAAAAAATTGCCGCAACAAAGTTTACGTGCGGAGCGCCGGCGGTTTTTCAAATCATTTGTGATAAACTCGCACGTAATGCACGGAGATATGTCGTTTTTACCAATAAACAATTCATAGCGGGATATATTTCTTTCTTCTTTTGTCTTGATACAAAAGAAGCAAAAAATCAAGGCTTAGTCTTCTCGGCGACCCGCTAAACGGC
>JAITLJ010000037.1 GCA_031277925.1 Prevotellaceae bacterium
TGTATACCAAACAACAGATTCGTTCTGTCCGACATTTGCGCTTGCTATATGCGAACTTCCGTCATAACATACAGTTACATCGTTGGCTGTCGGAGCATCTGGTAAAGAATTTACTGTTACAAGCGCTGTTACACGTTCACTTTCTATTCCAAAAACTGTTTGTGAAACATAATAATAAGTCGTATTTGCAGGAGATACCGTATAATTATTTCCTGTACAAAGTAATATTCCTTCTGTCTGGCTGTCATACCAGTTGAAAATTGCACCCGAATCGCCGATTGCTTTTAAGGTAACCGAATTGCCGACACATATTACTGTATCCGAAGGCGAAACAGTTGCTGGACATATACGAATAACTGTGATTGTATAAGATTGTTTTGAGTTAGTCGGCGATTTAACAGTAACGGTTATATTATTTAGACCGCATGATAATGAATGTTCACCTGTTCCATTAAGAATGGTAGAACTGGGATGCGACGGCGCTGCATATACGGTAATAGATGAAACATTTGATGTTACCGTTACAGTATAAGATATAGTATCTGTATGAAATACAGGTGAAAGGGTTCCTTTGCTTAGGCTTAGACATTTCAATCCAGGAACAAAGTAATCCGAATATCTTGATACGGAATGTTTCGACTGTCGCAGCGTCAGGACATTGTTGGCGTGAACAGCATCGCCTATATTAACTCCATTGTGAATTACATCAGGGTCAGAAAAAAAGGCAATATGTGGAGCATTGTTCCCATCAGTAAAATAGCCGCCAGCTTCATAAGTCATTATGGTAGAATACCAGTTTGAAGCGACATCCTGTCCACGATAACCCGAAGAATAAGAAAACAGTCCGGGTCCGGATTGGACATTTTGCTGCCAGTGATGACCGCAGCCCATATTGTGTCCCATTTCGTGTACCATTGTATAGGTCCACGAAGTTTGCTGTACTCTTGATAATCCGAAGCCGTAGTCAGGTATGCCGTCTCCCGGTATATTGTATCCCAATAACCAAGCTAGACCGCCTGTAAAAGTTACTTCCGGAATAAACATTACCAAATCGGCTCTATACTGATAACGAAGAATGTGTACTTCGTCCATATAACCGTCGGCAGTATTAGTTAGATTATATAAATCCTGATTGGAATTAACTTCAGTATAATCTGCTTTATGTTTATACGCCAAATTGAAAGTAATGTTTGTCAAAGAATTTACCATTGCCGTATTATTTCTTTGCATAGCCTGATTAATCAAGTCGTTAATATCGGTAACACTCCAGTCGCTGAGCGCCCACTGTTCGGCATTTTCAGTATATACAACCATTACATTAATTGTTAGCGAATCTGATAGGTTATCGGGTGGAAATGTGCAATCGCCTGCATCAAATGCAATATCATCGCGGGATGCAGTATGTGCATGTTCGGATATATTATCCGTATGTTCCGAATTTTCATGTTCGTGTAAATCAATATCTGCACAACCCAATTCATTTTTTTTCATTTCCGACATTTTACAGCGCATCAAATAACCTTTGCCGTTTTTTGTAGCAACAAAAAACTGTTCGTTGTATTGAGGAAGATCAGCAGAAATTGATATTCCTTTTTCCGAGATTGAAATGTAGCAATATCCAAAATCGGTATCAAGTATTTTGGCGGTTATTCCTTTTATTCCGTCATAATCAACGATTACTCTTTGAATAGCTGCTCTGTACTTCTGGTTGTCGAAAAAATCAAGCAACAAAATATCGCCATGATTTTGTGAAGTCAAACTTTTTAATTGCGAGTTATATTCAAAAAGTCGAAACCTTTCAACTTCTTTCGGAAATATATTTTTGAGCGAAGGATGATTTTCCTGTTTAATAAGGCTTTGAATACTGTTTTCATTATTAATGTTAATAATTCGTCCGTTTTGTGCGTTTAAAAATTCTGTTGCTGCAATGATACAAATAAAAGTTAAAACTAATTTTGCCATAAAGCGATGCGACATGAATTTTACAATATTTTTCATACTTTGTATTTTATTTTGTTGATTAAAAGATGTAATCATTTTATATGACAAAACAAACAACATAATCTTAAAGAAAAACAGAACATTAATATATCGAATTTCGTAATCAAATGATATTTGCTTTTGTAAATTTTGGGCAAAGATAATAAATTTTTATGTTATGTAAGTTAATTTTCATCTGTTTGGCAAATTCGACAGTTTTTCAAAGTTATACCAAAGCGCCATCAAACTGTAATTTATATAAATTTAATATCAGCAAAATATTATTATAGTCTAATCTGTTTTGAACTGTTTTGGTATCAGAAACAGAAAGGCTGCTCTTTTTGTGAACAGCCTTTTTATTACTTGTCGATTAACAGTTTTTTATAATCCCAATTTGTTTTTTATGTTTGTGGGGATTGCATTTTTGTTTATCAAAATGTTCATGGTTTTGTAGCGAACATAATTTTCGGAAACATAAAAGAATCCTGCATATTCGCTGCCATCTGTTCCCCATGAGTTTTTCACCTTGTAAAATTTTGCGCCGTTCTGGTCTTTAGCAATGCCTGTGATATGCATGCCGTGGTCGTCGGTAGTTTCGTAATTGTCGAATGCTTCCTGTCGCAGTTCCTGAGTAATTTTAAGTTCGGTAACAGGTTTGTCGAGTTTAAGTATTTCTGTTTCGCGTTCGGTTTTGCTTAAATTTTCCCAGCGGTTGCGGTCGGTACCGTTCAAACTGTTTACTTCAAAATCGGGTACAACGGCAATTCCATTTCGATATTGAAATCCACGTTCGCTGACATCTGAAGCCCATGCTACCGTGTAACCCTGCTCTATGCTGTTGTCGATAATTTCTATCAATTCATCTATTGTAACATTATAGTTCAATCCCCAAATATAATTGTCGGGAATTTCAATAATAAAAGGTTTGTAAAAGGGATGATGAGTATATGATGTTATTCCAACATAATCGTCCATATTCAATCCTAACGACTGTGCAAATGATTGCGGAGTGTATGAATTTCCTTTGTATGTAAAATGTGCAGGATAGTTCCCGTAATATGCATCAAGTATTCCGTTAAATCCATTTTTCCATGCTTTGGTAAGTTTTCGTCCTTTTATTACTGCCTCTGCGTATGCTTTGGTTACGCGGTCGAGTTCGATGTGGTCGTGTGTTGTTCCGCCATAATTTATTCCACTGTACACTTCTTCGGGAACGATGCCCGCCGTGCGCAATGTTTCCATAACATCTTCAAACGAGCCGCCGCCGGCAAAGTTTATTGTTCCGTGCAAACGGACATATTTGTCTGCCTTTTTTTCGTAGTTGTCGCGTGATACAAACATTTCCGACAAATCGTATTCGTCTTTGCCCAAACGCAGCAATTCGGATTCAATGAACGACAGCGCCGAAAAACTCCAGCAAGTACCGCTGCTGCTTTGATTTTTTACAGGCGTACATTTCAATTCTTTTATCACAGTAAAATTATAACCTGTTGCAGGCTTCTTTTCTTCTGTTTTTTTTTCCTGCGATAAAGCGCAAAAACCAGTTGCCATTATAATGGCTGTAAATAATAATTTTTTCATTTTATTCATTTTATTTTTTGCAAATATAATAATTTTTGTTTTACTGATTCATTTGTATATTTAGAAATTGTTTAAAAACAGAGAAAAATTTTCGAAACCCTTTAAGAAATAACAATAGTTGCAAGATATGAAACCTTTGCAAGGCAAAAGTGTCGATAACATGTTAATATTTAGGTGATTATAATTTGTTTATGTGGAAT
The DNA here is from genome assembly GCA_031277925.1 of Prevotellaceae bacterium. GTDB lineage: Bacteria > Bacteroidota > Bacteroidia > Bacteroidales > UBA932 > JAIRKV01. Next base: position 3,762 of record JAITLJ010000037.1, read on the forward strand.
ATTTCATGTATCTTTGCATCATGTTTAATAAAAAAAGACAACAAATGGGTTTTAGTGACGGTTACGTGGAAAAACGTGTTCGTAAAAATGTGTTT
>JAITLJ010000204.1 GCA_031277925.1 Prevotellaceae bacterium
TAATGAATTGTATTTATACAGATTAAGCCATTTTACAGAGCCTTTTACAACCATCGGATTTATCTGGTATTTGTTTTTGTCTTCGATAATATGCACGTCCTGTATTCCGAATGCTTCGCAAGTTCGCAACACAGCGCTTGCATTTTGCGACTGGTAAATATCTTCGAGGCAAATACAGATGTAACGGGTTCGTTGCAATAATTTTTGTTGAAGCCGTTCAATGCGTTCATCGTGCGCAAACTGTTCCAGATATTTGTTTAATGAAATATTCATGCTGCAAAGTAAATAAAAAAAGGGAAACTGTGAAAGTTCCCCCAATTCTCACTAAAGCAAAATCATCATTTTACTTTTGTTGTAAGGTCGCTACCCGGTTTGAATCTAACAACTTTTTTAGCTGCAATTTTAATTACAGCGCCCGTTTTAGGATTTCTTCCGGTACGCGCACTTCTTTTGCTTACAGCAAATGATCCAAATCCAACCAAAGCAACTTTTTCTCCTTTCTTTAATGTTGTTGATACAACTTTAATGAAAGCATCAAGAGCTTTTTTTGAATCAACTTTTGTCAATTTTGCATTTGCTGCAATAGCATCAATAAGTTCTGTTTTGTTCATAATAACATAAATTTAATAAGGTTATAACTAAGATAAACTTTTTATTAATTACCACAAAAGTAATTTTTATTCACTTATTAGCAAAATCTTATAATGATTTTTTTAAATTTTTTTTTATTTTTTTCAGGTAGAGAAAATAAAATAATTATACCTCCAAATATAATGTTCTTATAATCTGCGTGTTGCAAACTAAAAATAAATTTGATGATTTTTATCTATTTTGCGAAAAAAATTTATGAAAATGGTATTTTTAACTTTTCATGTCATTTTTTCATCGGTTTTTTGATGGTTTTCTATTGTGGTTTATTAAAAAATAATCACTGAAAATATATTTTATTTGAAATTGTTTCAATAGAAAAACAGGAATTTCATTAAAAATTCATTTTATTGAGCAGTCAACATAATAAAGTCAAAACAGGCATTTGTTGCTTAATAGTTGCACAAATTGCTTATTAGCAATAAATTATACCAAACTATTATCAAAATACAATTTGTATAAATTAATTAGTCGCTCCTTACGAATAAAAAAAGACAATGATAAAAGAGTAAAATTTTCTGTCAGATATTTAGTGCTATGACGAAAAAACTGTCCCTGACGGGACACATATTTATAGAGAAAAACAATTGTTCATATTTTGCCGAATTTTTGTCTGTCTTTATATAAAATTCGGTATTTTTATTCGATAATTTATGCATGTAATTTATTAATAATGAACCGTTTCGACCTTTTTTGAAGGAGCGACTAATTATCAATAAAATATCTTTACAGTTTAGGTTATTTTGATGCCGTTTTGATATTACAAACAAAAATCAGTAAAAAGGTCAGTATTAAATTTTTCAGTTAAATGCAATAGAATAAAAATGGTTTTTTTTGATTAAATCTGTGAACCGCACTTCGTTGATATATTGCTTTGCAGCGCCTTTATGTATGTTTAAGTTGAAACTATTCATTATTAAATGTTTACATCGCAATCAATAACCGATTGATTTCAATATTTTTTCTGTTGCTCCAAGATTTTTCTCTACATATTCAGATACTTTTTTGCCAATACCGGAATTGACGGTCAGATTATCTAAAACATTTTTCAGCGAATTATAATCTGAAACGGAAAAACCGCCGCCGCACACAATCAATTCGCGCGCTTCTTTGAATTTCATATAATTTGGTCCCCATACGACAGGAATTCCGTAAACGGCTGCTTCAAGCGTGTTGTGTATTCCTGCGCCAAAACCGCCGCCAATGTATGCAATATCGGCGTAGCGATAAACAGACGATAATATTCCGAAACAGTCGATAATTATGCAGTCAATATTTGCAGCATTATCTTCGGTAAGTTGCGAATAGCGCAAATGCTGATATTTGAGTTTGTTAGATATTTCTGTTATATGCGAATCGTGTATTTCGTGAGGAGCGATTATCAGTTTTATATTTTGGTTTTCACTAAAATATTTTAGTAGCAAATCTTCATCAACTGTCCACGTACTTCCTGCAACAATAACATTTTTATTGTCAATAAATTTCTCTATTAAAGGAATATTTTTTGATTGATGCGCAATGTTTTTCACTCTGTCGAAACGGGTATCGCCTGCAACTGTAACTTTATAAACATCTATACTTTTAAGTAATTCATACGAATTATTATCCTGCACAAAAAGATGAGTGAAGCATTTCAACATTTTACGATAAAATCCTCCGTATATTTTGAAAAATGTTTGGTCTTTTCTGAAAATTGCAGAAATCAGATATGTGGGAATATTACGTTTTTTGAGTTCATTAAGAAAATTTCCCCAAAATTCATATTTTACAAATATCGCTTTTTCGACATTAACGGCAGACAGAAATCTTTTTGCATTTTTCTCTGTATCGGTTGGCATATAACAAATTACATCTGCATTTGGATAATTTTTACGGATTTCATAACCTGAAGGAGAGAAAAAAGTAAGCAGAATTTTTGTTTCGGGATTTTCTTTTTTTAATTTTTCTATTACAGGACGTCCCTGTTCAAATTCGCCGAGTGAAGATACGTGAAACCATATATAATTTAAATTTTTATCTATTTGTTTTTCAATAATATTCCATGTATTATGACTTCCTTGATGCCGTTTTTTTGCTTTTTCGCTAAAACATGATGCTATTACAATCAATCTTCCGTAAGTGTGTATTGCAAGATTATATAAAATGTTCATTTACTGGTTAAATTTAATTGCAAAAAATTAATCGGAAACTATATTCATTAAATGTTAATCTCTAAATAAATGCAGAAAACTTCGATATTCTTTGCCATCATACGAAACATCATCCCAGCCTGTTCCGCTTACAACATAATAGTAAACGCCTGATGTACATTCAACTCCATCGTTGTTTAATTTTCCGTTCCAGCCTTGCCATTGTTCGTAAAAACCGCTGTACGAATAAACATTATGACCGGCTCTGTCGAAAATTTGTATTTTGATTGTACGCATCGATTTGGTTTCTTGATTTTTAATAAATTTGAAAATATCGTTTTGTCCGTCTCCATTCGGTGTAAATGCATTTGGAATTGATTTGTAAGGTAAAGTTGAATTTGCAACATTTATATAAGCCAAAATCGTTGAATCTTTACATCCTGTTGCAGTATTTTCTATCACAAGTTGAAATCCGTATTTTCCTGTCGGATATCCATCCAGATTTCCCGTGCGATGCGGAACAACAGGATAAACATGTTCGCTTAAATCAGTTGTCGTTTGCGACCATATAAGCAAGTTGCGGGTTTGTTCAATATATATATTACCATATCCTTTCCATGTATATTTGTTTGCGTGGCGCGAATTGTCGTGCTTGAAACGAACGCGATACAAAGCGCTATTGTTTACGTCTGCATAAGTTGATGTGCTTGACCAGTTGTCGTTTTCGTCTTTGACTTCCACCGTAAATGCAGGATATACTGCGATTGCGGGAATCAAAGGCGTTGATGCAGTTACGGTTTTTCCGAAAACATCTTTTATTGTCACCGAATAAATCGCATCAACCAAAGGAGGAGGTTCGTTTACTGTTGTTTTATTCCACTTTTTCCATGCATCGTCAATATCGGGTAAACCATCATAAATATCGGCAGAAGTTGTCCATTCTGTTGTAAGTTTGTTATAAATTATTGAATCGTAAAGCGTTCCCGATGCATTTTCAAATTGGGAAATTCGATAAGGAACGTTAGCGCCGGGAAGAACTGTCGCTTCCAAATCAAGCCAGTTGCAGGTTGACGAATATTTGATGTCGCCGACAAGATTAAAAGTATCTATTATAATCCAAACAGCAAATGTGTCAATTGAAATGCCTTCGCCAGCCGAATCAACTGCAACACGATAACCGCCATCCGATAAATTACTGAACGAACTTACAGCAACGCCGGTTTCATTATGAACCGACAAAAATGTTTGATTTTCCACATCCCGTTTTTCCCATGTAAAATCGGAATTTTCGTTTGAATGATGTCTTGCTTCCAGCTTTCCTGTTGTCGGTGAAAAAAATACATGAATCGTATCGGGTTTGCCTCGCAAAAATGAAGTCGGTTTTGAATAATCGGCTCCAATTGCAGTTATCTGCGCAAACGAATATGTTTGTAAAATAACAAACAACGATGTTGTTATCAATATTTTATATAATATAGCCATCTTTATTAATTTTAATACAAAATACAAATTTAATTAAAAATTCTCTACAAACAATATTTAAAATAAATAGAGGATTGGCATATTCAATATACGAATGCAATTTTATACTGATAACGAATTGAAAATAAATGAATAATGTGATTTTGATAATATGGTGTTAAAATATTTACAGTACAAAAAAATATTAGTTGCAATTACGGCTTGAACATGAGCAAAAGACTTTCAGACCAAATAATTTTTGTAATCATTAAAAATTTACTATCTTCGCAGTTTCAAAGCGTGAAAATGGTTTTTACGCTGTGTAATAAAAATGTAATGCTATGGATGTTAACTACACAAACTCTGTTCAAGATGAACAATTCGATGAAATAAAAAACGACATCGAAATTATTGTTGAGGCTAAAAAACTAAAAACCGAAACCGTGAATGAAAACGAATCGGACGCATCAGCCGAAAACATCGAAGTTGCCGAAGTTGAAATTGACGAAATTTCGGAGCAAAAATCTGAAGATGACAAAATTTTACCAGTTGCCGAATCGGAAGAATCAGTCGAAAAAATCGAAGTTGCCGAAGTTGAAATTGACGAAATTTCAGAGCAAAAATCTGAAGATGACAAAATTTTAACAGTTGCCGAATCGGAAGAATCTGTCGAAAAAATCGAAGTTACCGAAG
>JAITLJ010000207.1 GCA_031277925.1 Prevotellaceae bacterium
AAGAAGAAAATATAAATCAGCCTGAAGCAACAGATGCACCTTAACAGATAAATATATTTTTTACAAAATATTTATTACTATCTTTGTGAAAAATAAAAATTATGAAAAAGATATTTACAGCATTTATTGCAATTTTTTGTTTCGCCCAAACAGCCAACGCGCAAAATGATGATTTTGCTCAATTGAACAATAAAACGTTACACCTGAAAAACGGAACGGTAATAAACGAAGGCGATGTGATTTATTTAGGTAATCCGAGTGGATGCTATGAAAATTGTTTTCAATACATATTTCAAGAACCCGAGGAAATTATTCCTAAAATTACGCATAAATTTACAAAAAACGTTTATGCGCCATATTCAGGCGAAAAGGTAAGAGTAAAAAAAATTAAGCAGATAAGCCAACAGGATGAAAAAATCTGGTTGATTACTTTGTATTATCTTCCAAAAAAAGAAAATCTGTATTGCTATCTTGAAAAAGCGTTCAACGCCGGAGAAATTGTTATAACGCAAACTAACAATACGCTGATAAAACAGGATATTAAAACAGAAACAAAACAAACGGAAACACAGGAAGTACAGGAAAAAAACACAAACAATTTCAGTGCCGCAGACGAAATTCGCAAGTTAAAAGCCCTGATGGACGAAGGAATCATTACAAAAGAAGAATTTGAAAAACAAAAAGCAAAATTACTCGAATAAACATCATTACAATTTTGTAATTGACTGTGTAATTTTTTAATTTGTAATTGCAAAAAAATCTTTCCAAAAATCCGGATATGATTTTGCTACACATTCGGCATTTTCGATTATTATATTTCCTGATGCACTGACAGATGCGGCAGCCAGAGCCATTGCAATTCTATGGTCGCCGTGAGCGCAAACCCTTGCCGAACCAATACTGTTGCCGAAAATATACATTATGTCTTTTTTAAGTTCGATTTTTATGCCGAGTTTTGCAAATTCGGATTTTAGGATTTCTGCTCTTTTACTTTCTTTATTTTGCAGTCGCAGCGCGCCTTTCACAATACTTACGCCTTTGCAGTTTGCCGCCAGAGCCGCAATAGCCGGAAATAAATCGGGACAATCGGTTGCATCAAATTCAAATGCATTCAACAGTTTTTTTGCTATCGTAATTTTATTTTTTTCAATCATCACATTAGCGCCGCAAAGCCGCAACACATCAAGTATTGCAACATCGGCTTGCTTTGATTGTGCGTTTAGATTTTCAACAGAAATATTTCCGCCTGTCGCTGCTGCAACCAATAAACACGAGGCGCCGCTCCAGTCGCCTTCAATGTTCAGCGTGCAGGCATTGTAAGTTTGGTTTCCTTCTATAAAAAAACTCTTATAATTTTTGTTGATAATTTTTATGTCAAATTTTTCCAAAATATTTACAGTCAAATCAATATAAGGTTTGCTGTGAAGATTTTCAACATCTATAACAGAACTTTCATTGCAAAGCGGTAATATTGTCAATAAACCCGAAAGCGTTTGAGAAGTGTCGCCTGCATCAATTTTTATTTTTCCGCCTCTTATTTTTCCTTTTATCCGTAAGGGTAAATATTTTTTGTTTTCGCATTGCATTCCCAATAGGTTCAAGGCTTGCGGCAAATCGCCAATATTTCTGTTCAAAAGCGTATTTTTGCCTGATGCTTCAAAATTATCCGAAAAAAAACCGGCAACAGGCGAAAAAATTCTCAAACACAATGCCGATTCGCCGCAGTATAAATTTGTTATTTTATTTACAATTTTGCCTGTTATTTGTATTTCATTTTTATATATTTCTACTTCTGCTCCAAGCAATTTTATTATGTTCAGTGCAACTTCGGCATCATCGCACAAAGTGAAACTTCGGATAATTGTTTTGTCTTTGCATAAAACAGCTGCTGCAAACGCTCGTATCAACATACTTTTTGATGACGGAGCGTAAATATTTCCGTATATTTTACATGGATTTAATTTAATTTGCATAATTCAGATATTTAACATTTTACGCATTGAATTGATATCAGGTTGCTGTTGCGTAAAAATTTTGTAAGCGGCAATACCTTGATGAAACAACCAAAATCTGCCGTCAATACATTGACAACCTTTTAATTGTGCTATTTCCAAAAATGCAGATTGTTGAGGCGAAGCATCAAAAACAATTTGCTGCGAATTTAAATATTTCGCATCAACAACGCAAATATTGGCAGGTAAAGCGTTTATTATCAGTTTTTTGTTTGAAATATTTTCGTTTATTTCATCCATGCTTATTACCTTACAATTTATTTTTTCGGCAATGCTGTTCGCTTTGTCCGATGTTCGGTTTGCTATTGTAATATTTGCGCCAAATTTGTGCAAGGCAAAGGCAACTGCTCTTCCCGCTCCTCCTGCGCCGATAATTAAACATTCTTCGCCGTTGATATTAATATTAAAATCAATCAATGTATGCAAAACGCCCAAATAATCAGTGTTGTATGCTTTCAGTTTATTGTTGTCGTTCACTGCGATTACATTTGTCGCTCCAGTCATTTTGGCTGTTTCGTCCAATTCATCGACAATAGCCAGCGCTTCAACTTTGATTGGAATAGTAACGTTGACGCCGCATAATGTTTTGCTTCGTAACAGATTTTCCACATATTTTACATCTGTGGTTTCGATTAATGAATATTCAAAATCACAACCGCCGTATGCCGCTTTGAACAGCGAAGGGCTTTTACTGTGTGATACTGGTTTTCCGACAAGTGCAAATTTTTTCATTGTTTTAATATTTTTCTTATTTCATCAACAGTCATTTGACCTTCTGCCGATTGCCTTCTTTTTTCGCAGGCGGCATAAATAAACGGAGCGCCAAATTCCAAACTTTTTATTCGCGATTCTTTTCCCAATTCTCCCATAGCAAATGCTATCAGTCGTTTTTCGGTTTTGTATAACGAAAGAATTTTTGAATTGTCATCAATTGTCAGCGCTCGGGTTGCAATTTTGATAAAATCAGGTTTGAATGTTTTCGCTTGTGCAATAATGTTTTTAAGTATATCAATATCAGGCGTTTCGTTAAAATTGTGATATGATATTATTATTTTGCAGTTACATGAACGGGCAATATCACCAAGTTTTTTTTTATAATTTTCTTCCGATTCGAGTTCAATATCAATATATTTTGCACCGTTTTTTGCTGCAACTGTCAGCAATTCCAGCCTTTTACAGTCGTCGTAGATTCCTGTGCGACAGGTTGCAATTACAGGAATTTTAAATGTCACAAGTTTTTTTATTTCATTCGGTTCGGGTTGTATCTTATCCAAACGCAATTCAGCCATCTCGCATTTTTGCAATATTTCAATACATTTTTCGATATTTTGTTCTATAATGCTTACACAAATCATAATTATTTGAACTTTGAAATTAAATATTTGAAATCACTGATTTTTATGTTTTTTTCTAATGATTTCCCTATATCGTTTATCAATACAAAATTTATTTCATCATCGTTTTTTTTCTTGTCGGCAATAATAGTTTTGAACAGTATTTCGTCGTTTATTTCAGTATGCAAAGGCAAACCCAGATTTACAAGCAGATTTTTTATGCGAACAATATCATCATTCAAAATCAAATTGAAATATTTTGAAATTTCAGCCGCAAATCTTATTCCGATGCTGACGGCAAATCCGTGTGAAATTTCCGAATTTCGTTCAATTGCATGAGCCAAAGTATGTCCGAAATTTAACATTCGCCGTTCACTTTTTTCAAATTCATCACTGCTTACAATATCAGTTTTTCGCTGTATTGATTTTGTAATCAATTTCTGTAAAATTTTTTTATTGCGTTTCAAAATCGCATTTGTATTATATTCGATAAAATTAAACATTTCCAAATCTTTTATCAGGGCAATTTTTACAATTTCGCTCATACCGCCGATAAATTCATTTTGCGGAAGCGTGTTAAGCATATTTGTATCGCAAATCACAAATTCGGGCAGATTGAAAGTTCCTGCCATATTTTTAAAACCATTGAAGTTTACTCCATTTTTTCCGCCAACCGAAGCATCCGCCTGCGATAGCAGCGATGTAGAAATAAATCCGAAGCGTAAACCGCGCATGTAAATCGATGCCGAAAATCCTGCGATATCGCAAGTTATTCCTCCGCCGACTCCTACAATAAATGTTGACCTGTCGGCTTGTAATTCAATTAATTGTGAAATTATATTTTCGACTGTTTCAAGCGTTTTGTTTTTCTCGTCGGCACGTATTTTTATGCAGTTAAACTTTCTAAAAAATGGATACAAATCAAAAATATTTTCGTCAATTATCAGAATAAATTTTTGAGCGGAAAAACAGTTCTGAAAATTAGTAAAATCCTCGCCTGTAAGTATTTTTGACTGTTTTCCTGTTGCCGTTTTAATTTCTATAGCCTGCATGTTTTATGTTTCAATGATTAGCAAATATATATGAAATTTTCGATATTTTGCGCCAAAAGATAAAAATTGTTTTTGCTGTTATTGAAAAGGCTGTGAAATAATTCGGAATTTGCAGAAAAAATGACATAAACAGTCACTCCTGAATAAATATTGAAACCATTCATTATAATAAACTGTAAGCGCAAATTACCAAATAAAAATACCGTGTTTTATACAGATACAGGCAAAAATTCGGCAAAATATGAACTTGTTTCTTTATCTTCTTTTGTATCAAGACAAATTAACATAAAGAAATAATTGTCCGAAATTTTTAATATTTTAGCTTTGTCCTTTTTTTATTCGTAAGGAGCAACTATTTTCACAGTTTATAAGGAGCGACTATATACTTATTAATCAACTAAAATTTTTCAACAAGTCAAAAATTAAACGGTTATAATACAGTGAAAGGTGGTAATGTCTAAACATTCGTCTCTCCTGTAATTACTGACTGATTATTTGAATTTTGTATGCTTACAGATTCGATTTTCAACAGTTTTTCGAGTATCATTGCCATTTTACTTTTGTCGATTTTTATTTTCATGCAGCAGTCAAGTTCTGTAATCTTTTCCAAAATTTCTATTTTTTCGTCTTTTACAAGTTTCATTATGTTGTTTATTGCACTATAACAAAACCGTAACGATACGATTTGCTGTTCGGTCTGCTCTGTTATTTTTGCGTTTTTAAGAGCATCGGCAGCGGCTGTTTTATAGGCATTTATAAGTCCCGAAGTTCCAAGTTTTGTTCCTCCGAAATACCTGACTACAACAATCAGTATGTTTGTTACATCGAACGAGAGCATTTGTCCGTATATAGGGCGTCCTGCTGTTCCCGAAGGTTCGCCGTCATCGTTTACACGAAAAATTTCGCCGCTGATTCCTAAACGATAGGCATAGCAATGATGGCGCGCATCGAAATATTCTTTTTTGATTTGTGCAATAATAAGTTTTATCTCGTTTTCGCTGTAAACGGGACAGGCGAATGATAAAAATTTGCTGCCTTTTTCTTTATAAATGCCTGTAGTTTGCGACTCTATGGTTTTATATTTATCGTTCATTTATTTTATCTGAAACTAAAAAACAACTGCAAAATTAAATTATTATTTGGATTTATTTTATTCATTAATTTTAATATTTATTCAGATTTTTATTTTTAAATACTATCTTTGCAGCCATATTAATGATGCATGCGTCAAAAAATACGTAAAATATAATTATATAACAGATAAATACTTCTAATTTTCACTATGGATAAAAATACAGTTACAGGATTGGTTCTTATTGTAGCAATAATAATTGGTTTCGGAATGTTTAATTCAAAACAGGCGGCAAAATACGATAAGGAAAAACGAACGCAAGATTCGATTGCTCGCGTTAAAGAAATTGCACAAAGGCAAGAACAGCAGATTGCCGACAGTTTGAATAATTTTACAGCCGACACTTTGCAGACAAATTTGTCATCAGATTCTGTATTTCAAGCCGCAGTACAAAAACAGGAAGAATTTTATACAATCGAAAACGATTTGCTTAAAATTACATTAACCAACATCGGCGGGCGCATATATTCGGCTGAATTGAAAGGTTTCACTACATACAGTAAAAAACCATTGATGCTGTTCAACGGAAAAGATAATGACTTTTCGTTTGAATTTGATGCAAATCAAACAAACATATTAACATCAAAACTGGCTTTTGAACCCTCGGGCGAAACTCAAATTATAATGAGTTCAAACGATACGCTTGTTCAACTTCCGCTGCGGCTTGCGATGGGCAACGGATATATTGAATACGTTTACAAAATGCGACCAAATTCATATATTGTTGATTTGGATGTTCATTTTGTAAATTTAAAAGAATATATTGACCCGCGCCAAACAAATTTCGGATTGCTGTGGATAATGAATTCGCCTCAACAGGAAAAAGGCTTCAGCAACGAAAACAATTACACCGAACTTGCATATAGATTTCCCAACGAAACTTCCATAGAAAAACTTTCGGGACGAAATAAGGAAAAATCAGAAAATATTCCAGTAAAAATTAACTGGATTGCCTATAAACAGCAATTTTTCTCCGCAATTCTCATTAATAAAAACAATTTCGACGGAGCAGAAATGAGTTTTAGAACATATAATGAGAAAAATATCGACGGTATGATAAAGTGGTTTAGAACATATACCACAGTTCCATACAGTTCGGCGGAAGCAGGTCAAAGTTATGCATTCAGTTTCTATTTAGGTACAAATCATTATAACACGTTAAAATCGTATGACATGGATTTTGAAAAACTTGTACCTTTAAGCTGGATTGGAATTGACGGGTTAATCAACAAATATATAATTATTCCCGTTTTCAACTTCTTTGAAAATTTCATTTCAAATTACGGAATAATAATATTGATACTTACGATTTTGATAAAACTGGTAATATTTCCGTTTACACGCAAGTCGTATGTTTCGATGGCAAAAATGCGTTTGCTGAAGCCTGAAATTGATAAAATTGCGGCAAAATATCCAAAAAAAGAAGATGCAATGAAAAAACAGCAGGAAACCATGATGCTTTACAAAAAAAACGGAGCAAGCATGTTTGGCGGCTGTTTGCCAATGCTGTTGCAATTTCCTATTCTTATTGCGATGTTTCGTTTTTTTCCAAGTTCGTTCGAGCTGCGTCAGAAAGCATTTTTATGGGCTGACGACCTTTCGGGCTATGATTCGGTTTTGGATTTGCCTTTTAATATTCCGTTTTACGGCGACCATGTAAGTCTTTTTGCTTTGCTCATGGCAATTTCGATGTTTTTCTACACGAAAATAACAATGTCAAGTCAGTCGCAAAGCCAAAACTCAATGCCGGGAATGAAATTCATGTCATTATATTTTATGCCGATAATGATGCTGTGTTTCTGTAACAATTTTTCAAGCGGTTTAAGTTATTATTATTTATTGTCGAACATAATAACCATAGGACAAATGTGGTTTATTCGCAAATATATAGTAAAAGATGAAGACTTGCTTAAAAAAATGCAGGAACATGCAAAACAGCCTGTAAAAAAATCCAAATTTCAGTTGAAACTCGAAGAAATGCAGCGACAGCAGCAATTACAGCAAAAGAACAGAAAGAAAAGATAATAACTCAAAAAGAAAGCGACTTTTAATTGAAAATTGAAACTTAAAATACACAGATTTCAAAAACCTAATGAACGATTTTATAAAATCAATTCCCAAAGACGTAAAACTTGTTGCAGTTTCAAAAACACACTCCTGTGAAATCATACAACAGGCATACAACAGCGGTTTGCGAATCTTTGGCGAAAGCAAACCACAAGAACTAGCTAAAAAATATAGCGAATTGCCAAAAGATACAGAATGGCATTTTATTGGACATTTGCAAACAAATAAAATAAAATATATAGCGCCCTTTGTAAATCTCATACATTCTGTCGATTCTCCGCGCTTACTTGCCGAAATCAATAAAGAAGCAATAAAGCAAAACAGAATTATAAAATGTCTTTTACAACTTCATATTGCAAAAGAAGATACCAAATTCGGCTTTACAATCGACGAATTGCAAAAATACTTATCAACAAACGACTTTTTGAAATACACTTTCGTTAAAATAGTCGGACTTATGGGAATAGCAAGCCTTACGGATAATACCGCTCAAATCCGCAACGAATTTCAAACAATGCGCAAAACCTTTGAAATGCTAAAAAAAACAGTATTTGTCAACGATTCGGATTTTTGCGAATTGTCGATGGGAATGAGCAGTGATTATAAAATTGCAATAAGCGAAGGCAGTACAATAATTCGCATCGGCTCGCTTATCTTCGGCGAAAGAGATTATTCAAAATAGTTATTCGCTCCTTACGCATAAAAAAAAGAATTAACCGAAAACATAAACAGCAAAAAAACATTTTTGCCTTTAATATTATTATTTATACCTAAACGGTATCAAAACAGACCAAAAGATAATGATATTTTGTTGATATTCAATTTATATAAATTACAGTTTGATGGCGGGTTGGTATTAGTCGCTCCTTAAAAAGGGTTGAAACGGTTCATTATTAATAAATTGTAAGCGTAAATTATCGAATAAAAATACCGAGTTTTATATAGATACAGGCAAAACTTCGGCAAAATATGAACTTTTTTCTTTATCTTCTTTTGTATCAAGACAAATTAACAGAAAGAAATAATTGTCTGAAATTTTTAATGTATTAGCATTGTCCTTTTTTTATTCGTAAGGAGCGACTATATAAATTATTGTTTGATGGCGTTTTGGTATTAATAAAAAAACGCCCCTTCCAAATTTATGAAAGGAGCATTTTCTACATTAAATTTATATCAACTTAATACGTATGTTCATTTTCTTCCATTTCTTTACTTGTGATTTTACGTATATCAAGCGCGCGCCATGCATATGCGATATAAGCCAAAACCAAAGGAATTAAAATAGAAACATAAGCCATTGTTTTCAGCGTAAACAGGCTTGAACAACTGTTGGATATTGTCAATGAATTTTGCGGATTTGCCAACGATGGATAATATGCCGTGTTATTCCAGCCTGCGCACAGCAACAATGCCAAAACGGTCAGCACTGTTCCTGTACCTGCAAACCAGATGCCTTTTTTCCATGTTGATGACAGTATTGTTTTGCCGATTCCGAATAATACGCCTGCAACACCTAACAACAGTACAGCAAGCACTACAGGCATTTGCAGAAAATTGTGAAGATATTTGCAAGGTTCTTTAAATATTTCTTTTGTTTCCGGATTTACTGCAAATCCTTCCTGTATTAACAGGTGAACAAAGAAAGTAAGGAAGAATACAAGGAACAATACTGTTTCAATAATCATCTGTTTACGCGATTTTTTCTGTATTTCGTCGTCGTTTATGTTGTTTACAAAATAGAGTAAAGCCAGCACGCGCGACAGGAAAAATACTGCAAGTCCAAGCAAAACGTTCCATATTACAAAGGCAGCCTCAAGTCCGTGCCATGCTGATTTCCAATATGAAATTACAGGTTGGGCAAGGTTTGTAAGATTTTGTTTTTCGACAACAAAATTTGCGCCGTTGAAGAATGTTCCTACTGCTGCTCCTAATAAAACAGGTCCTAAAACGCCGTTTATTACGAGAAATATCTGATAGGTTTTCTTTCCTAACAAATTTCCGCGTTTTGCCTGATATTCGTACGATACAGCCTGCAATACAAAGCAAAGCAATATCAAAATCCAAACCCAGTAAGCGCCGCCGAAACTTGTTGAATAAAACAGCGGGAACGAAGCAAAGAACGCTCCGCCGAAAGTAACCAGAGTTGTAAATGTAAATTCCCACTTACGACCTGTGGAGTTCAACAGCATTTTTTGCTGTGTCTGATTTTTACCTATAGTGAAAAGCAACGATTGTCCGCCTTGCACAAACAGCAGAAATACCAGCAATGCTCCTAACAGTGATACTAAAAACCACCAGTAATGTTGTAAAAATGTGTATGTTGCATCCATAATTATTTAATTTTTATTGTTCATTAATTTGAGGTCCTTTTTTTATTGCATTTATCAATATTTTCAATTCGGCGATAAGCAGAACTGTAAACAGTGCAAGGAAGATGAAGAATGTTAACTGCACCGATGATGCTGATAATCTCGATATGGCTGCCGATGTCGGCAAAATATCCTGAATAGCCCATGGCTGACGTCCTACTTCGGCAACAACCCAACCTGCCTGTCCTGCAAAAATTGCAAGGAAAATAGAAATCAGGCATGTCCACTGTAGCCAGCGTTTGTTTTCAAACTTGTTTTTAAATGAAAAATAAGTTGATAATGCAAACAGCAACAGCAAAAACGAGCCAAGTATAATCATCACTCTGAAAGCATAAAACGTAAGGCTTACAGGAGGAATTAAATCTTTTGGTTCGTTAATATATCCGTATCCGAAATAATCAAAGTTTTCGTCCAACAGTTTGCGCGAATCTGCTATTTTATCATGAATTTCCGTTTTTTTATTTTTATATAATTCGTCAACTGTAATAATTTGAGAAACTTCCGCATCGTCTTCGGGCGCTGCGGCGTTGTGATTATTAACTTCGGCTGCCAACGCAAGTTTTATGCTGTCGGCTTTGTTTTCGTATAATGCGCTGTCGGCTTTTGCTGTGTGATAATCAGATAAAGCCGATACTGCAATTTTTCCTTTTTCTATTTTTTCGTTAGCCGACAAAGCCATTTTTCCATCTTTTAAAGGATAGCCTCCATCAAGTATGTTTTTTATTCCCGGCACGTAAGCGTTGAATTTGCCAAAAGACAGGTAGGATAATAATTTTGGTATGGGAACATCTATTTTGAATACAAACGGATCTTTGTTGTCGTTATATTCTTCTTTACTTGGATTTAATATTCCTATTCCAACCAGATTTACGCCTTCGCCGCCTTCGTACAAACCTTCCATTGCTGCAAGTTTCATAGGTTGTTTATCAGCAACCTGCGCAGCAGAACCGTCGCCTGTCCATATCGAAAAGAAACACGCGATCAAACCAAACACAACCGCTACTTTAATACTTGCCAGAGCAAATTTTATTTCGCGTTTTCTTAATAAATACCAGCTGGAAATACCTGCAACAAACATTGCTCCGATAATCCAGCCCGATAATACGGTATGCAAAAATTTATTGATTGCAACAGGTGAAAATGCTACCGCCCAGAAACTTTCCATCTCGTTGCGAACAACATCGGGATTAAAGTTCATTCCTGCCGGATATTGCATCCATCCGTTGGCAACCAATATCCAAAATGCAGATATTGTTGCGCCTGCAATGGTCAGCCATGTAGAAGCAAGGTGAAAACCTTTGCTCACTTTGTTCCAACCAAAAAACATCACTGCAATAAACGTTGCTTCCATAAAGAATGCAACAACGCCTTCAATTGCAAGTGGAGCGCCGAAAATATCGCCTACAAACCAACTGTAATTCGACCAGTTGGTTCCAAATTCAAATTCGAGAATCAATCCTGTTGCTACGCCTATAGCAAAGTTAATTCCGAACAACTTCATCCAAAACTTGGCGGTTTTTTTCCAAAATTCATCGCCTGTTTTGTAATAAATAGTTTCCATAACTGCTTGAACAATGCCAAGCCCGAGCGTCAATGGCACAAATAGCCAATGATAAAAAGCCGTAAGAGCAAACTGTGCTCTCGACCAATCAATTAGAGAAATGTCAATTTCTGCGATCATAATACAAAGTTTTAGAGATTATTTAGCACGTTGAATAAGTTCATTTAATACATATTCCTGTTTTTCAACAGTTCCATCAAATTTTCCAAGATAACTTGGAAAGAAAAATATTTTCAATACGACAAACATTACAAATAATTTGACTAAAATAATCAGCCAAAGCGTTTTGCCTAAAACAGTCATGTTTTTGAATCCTTCAAAATAGAAACGGATTACTCGGTTTAATATAGATTGTGTCATATATCCTGTGTTTTTTACATTTCATAATATAAATATCGTACAAATATGAATTTTTTTTTGATATTGTCAAAATTTTTTTTGAAAAATAATGAAATTTTTATCAATAACTTTATATTTATGGAACATACATACCTTTTGATTATACATTAAGATATTTTTTGCCTTTTAAGGCTATATATGAACTTGTTTCATTTTAACACTAACGCCAAAAAACATGAAAAATATTTCATCTGAAACAGTGATAATTTTCATTAATATTATAACGAAAGCATCAAAATTTCTACTGCCGTCTCAAAGATTAGCCAATCAATTGAGTCATTTTTCAACAGGCTCATCGAAAACACCAACATTCAAAATGCTACCAAAGTGCGGTTCCTCTAACGGATTATGGCTGCATTGCTTCGGAAAATTAACCATCGCTCTGCTCTCTTTTTTGATTTAACCCGTGATTCGCATAATTGATATTTATATTAGATAAATTGAAACCTTTGCAAGGCAAAAGTGTTGATA
>JAITLJ010000047.1 GCA_031277925.1 Prevotellaceae bacterium
TAGCGTCGGCTGCTCTTGACTTTTTGGTTACTTTTGTGTCAAGACAAAAGTAACATAAAGAAATAATTGTCCGAATTTTTTAATGTTTTAGCTTTGTCCTTTTTTTATTCGTAAGGAGCGACTAAATATATCATTACGCATTTAAAATATATTTTAAACACCGTTTAAATTACATTCAAAAACGGTTTTTATTTGAAAATTTATGAATTTCAAAATTGTTTTTCTAATTTCGCAAAATTTTATACCGCGAAATGATTTATCCCGATACATACGAAGTAAAAACAGGCTTCGACAAGATTCGTAAAATGGTTGAAAATAACTGTGTTACGAAATTGGCAAAACAAAAATTGCAAAACCTTGAATTTTCGTCCGATTACGATTCTGTATGCGCTCAATTGAAACAAACAGGCGAAATGCAAAACATTTTGAAGTTTGAAAACAGTTTTCCCGAATGTGTTTACGTTGACATTGTCGGCTTTCTGAAAAAAATCACGGTTCACGGAACTTACATGCTCGCCGCCGAACTGTTCGATTTGGCTAAAGCCATCTACAGCGCAAAAAATATTGTTGCATGGTTTAAAAATTGCGACGAACAAAAATATCCAGAACTAAAAAAAACAGTAAAACAAATCATTATTTTTCCTGCCGTTTTGTCAAAAATTGAAGAAGTAATAAACAAATTCGGACAGATAAAAGACAATGCCTCGCCCGAATTGCTGCGTATTCGTAGAACAGTTGCAACTTATCAACAGCAAATAAGCAAAAAAATACATAATATTCTCAAATCGGCACAGATTGAAGGAATTGCAGACGACAATGCAAGCATTTCGGTGCGCGACGGACGAATGGTAATTCCCGTAAACGCTGCCAACAAAAAGAAAATAAAAGGCTTTGTACACGACGAATCAGCAACAGGAAAAACAGCCTATATCGAACCCATTGAAATTGTAGAACTTAACAACGAAATAAAAACACTTGAACACGAAGAACAGCGCGAAATTATAAAAATTCTTATTGCCGCAGCCGATTTTATTCGTCCGTATATTGATGAACTCTTGATTGTTGGCGATTTTATAGCCGAATTTGATTTTATCCGCGCCAAAGCCAAATTCAGCAATGCAATAGAAGCAACGATGCCTGTAATTTCAAACGAAGCAACAATGAATTTATTGCAGGCAAAACATCCTTTGCTAATGCAAACGCTGAAAAAAGAAAACAAACAAGTTATCCCTCTTAATCTGAAAATTGACAGCGAACATCATATTTTATTAATTTCAGGACCAAATGCCGGCGGAAAATCAGTTTGCCTCAAAACAGCAGGTTTGCTGCAATACATGCTGCAATGCGGTTTTCCCGTACCGGCGTCCGAAAATTCAAAATTTGGAATTTTCAACGATATTTTCATTGACATCGGAGACGAACAGTCTATCGAAAACGATTTAAGCACATACAGTTCGCATCTTTTAAACATGAAAACAATGCTGAAAAATGCAACAGAAAAAAGCCTTGTGCTTATTGACGAATTTGGCGCAGGAACAGAACCTGCAATAGGCGGAGCAATCGCCGAAGCAATACTTACTCAATTCGCTCAACATCACGTTTTTGGAATAATAACTACGCATTATACAAATCTGAAACATTTTGCAGCAAACAACAAAGGAATTGTAAACGGAGCCATGCTTTTTGATACTCAAAACATTCAACCGCTGTTTAAACTTGAACTCGGAATCCCCGGATCTTCGTTTGCTTTTGAAATTGCGCGCAAAACAGGACTGCCCGAAAACATATTATCGCTTGCATCCGAAAAAATAGGCGATAATCAAATAAATATCGAAAAAAGTTTACGCGAAATTGCGCGCGACCGTCGATACTGGGAAGCAAAACGTAATAAAATAAAACAAACCGATAAATATTTACAGGAAATAACCGAAAAATATGAAAAAGAATTGCAAAAACTCAACGCCGAGCGAAAAACAATAATAGCAAAAGCCAAAGAAGAAGCCGCAACGCTACTTGCAAATACAAACAAACAAATTGAAAATACAATAAGAATAATTAAAGAACATCAAGCCGAAAAAGAAAAAACATCCGCAGCACGCAAACAATTGAACGAGTTCAAACAAAGCGCTTTAACCGAAAATCAAAATATTGAGGCAGACAAAATAGATAAAAAAATAGAAACATTAAAAAAAATCAGACAAAAACACAATCAACCCAAAAAACAGCAGAATGTATCGACCATCGAAAACGAAAATGAAATAAAAACAGGCTCCAAAGTACGTATCAAAGGACAAAGCGCAATAGGCGAAATTATAAAAATAAGCGAAAAAAATGTTTTGATAAGTTACGGAAACATAATTACAAGCATAAAAGCCGAAAATATAGAAACAGTAAGCGAAAACGAGTATCGGCAAAGCCGCCGCAACAATCGCTCATCGCAAACTCAAACCGGATTCAACCTGTCGGTTATGCAACTTAATTTCAAACCCAGCATCGACGTGCGCGGAATGCGAACGGAAGAAGCTATTCCCGTAATAGAAAATTTTATAGACGAAGCCATGATGGTTGGCTGTTCCGAATTAAAAATTTTACACGGCAAAGGAAACGGAATTTTACGAACGCAAATTCGCAATATTCTGAAAAACGTTGCCGATATTAAATATATAGGCGATGAACATCCCGATTTCGGAGGCGCCGGAATAACAATTATTAAAATGTAATATAAATGTAATCTTTTTTTTTCAAAAAAATTTTTGTATTTGAAAAATAAAATATACCTTTGTGCCTATTAACAATTTTTAAAATATGAACAATTAAAATTAACAAATTATGAAGTTAGTAAAAAGTTTAGTTCTTGTTGTAGCAGCAGGACTAATAATCGCCGCTTGCGGCGGAACATCAACACCTTCGGATGTTGTACAGAAAGTATTAAAAGCTCAAACGAGTCTTGATTTTGGAACAGTGAAAAAACATGTTGTAAAAGACCTTGTACCTCAAATTGAAGAAGCAGAAAAGGCATTTGAAACTCCTGAAGTAAAAGAGGCTATGGAAAGATTAAAAGCAGCAGCAGATCAGGTAAAATACGATGTTGTGAAAGAAGAAATTGATGGCGACAATGCAAAAGTTACAGTTAAAATTACTGCTTTAGGACAGGAACAGGAACAGGAACTGATAATTCCTCTTGTTAAAGAAGATGGCGCCTGGAAAGTGAGCAAATTAGATTAAGGCAGTAAATAAAATACAGTGAGAAGATTTCTCAGTATGTGTTTATTTTCCGTAATGTTCCTGTTTGGCTGTAAAGGCTGGCAGGAACATTATTTTTTCCAATCGCTACAAACACAATAATAGTAACATCCAACCATGATACATTAATGCCAAAACGCCATCAAACTGTAATTTATACAAATTGAATATCAATAACATATCATTATATTTTAGTTTGTTTTGATACCGTTTTGGTATAAGCAACGAAGAAATAAACAGTCGCTCATAAATAACAATTTATCTATTAACCGGATTTCATATCAACAAAACAAAGCCATTATTTTTAATTCCTTTCATTTCAATAAACCACACTGACAAAACGTCAGCCATTTGCGTCATAAAAGCCCTGTTTTATAAATATTCATGCCAAGATTACTGAATATTTTACATATTTCAGGCATGGCACAACTATTGTTATTTAACAAAGTCAAAAAATAGAAAATAAATAAAAAAGGAGATAAAAATAAAATGGGAAAAATTATTGGAATTGATTTAGGAACAACAAACTCGTGCGTTTCGGTTATGGAAGGTAACGAACCTGTTGTTATAATTAACAGCGAAGGAAAACGAACAACGCCTTCGGTTGTTGCGTTTGCCGAAAATGGAGAACGCAAAATCGGCGACCCTGCAAAACGTCAGGCTATTACAAATCCGAAAAAAACGGTTTTCTCTATAAAACGTTTCATGGGCGAAACTTTTGATAAAGTACAAACCGAAATCAGCAGAGTATCGTACGATGTTGTACGCGGCGACAATAACACTCCGCGCGTCAAAATTGACGAACGCCTGTATTCGCCACAGGAAATTTCGGCAATAATACTGCAAAAAATGAAAAAAACAGCCGAAGATTTTCTCGGTCAGGAAGTTACCGAAGCCGTGATTACCGTTCCCGCTTATTTCAGCGATTCGCAACGACAAGCAACGAAAGAAGCCGGCGAAATTGCAGGTCTGAAAGTAATGCGTATTATCAACGAACCTACAGCAGCAGCTCTGGCTTACGGAATGGACAAAAAAAACAAAGACATGAAAATTGCCGTTTACGACTTGGGCGGCGGCACATTTGACATATCAATACTCGAACTCGGAGACGGAGTTTTTGAAGTAAAATCAACCAACGGCGATACTCACCTCGGAGGAGATGACTTCGACCACGTAATTATTGAATGGCTGGTACACGAATTTAAAAACGATAACAGCGGAATAGATTTGAGCAAAGATCCAATGGCATTGCAACGCCTGAAAGAAGCCGCCGAAAAAGCAAAAATAGAACTCTCGAGCCAAACATCAACAGAAATAAACCTGCCTTATATAATGCCTGTTGACGGAATACCCAAACACTTGGTAAAAACGCTTACCCGCGCAAAATTTGAACAATTGTCTTACGAATTAATACAGCGTTCGATAGAACCTTGCCGCAAAGCCGTAAAAGATGCAGGAATCAGCGTATCGGATATCGATGAAGTAATACTTGTAGGCGGCTCTACGCGTATTCCCGCAATTCAGAAAGTTGTTGAAGATTTCTTCAAAAAAACACCTTCAAAAGGAGTAAATCCAGACGAAGTTGTAGCAATCGGAGCAGCAATTCAGGGAGGAGTGCTTACAGGCGAAGTAAAAGATGTGCTTTTACTTGACGTAACGCCGCTTTCGCTGGGAATTGAAACTCTTGGTGGAGTTATGACAAAACTTATAGATGCAAACACAACCATTCCTACGCGCAAATCGCAAGTCTTCTCAACTGCCGCCGACAATCAGCCCTCGGTCGAAATACACGTGTTGCAGGGCGAACGTCCAATGGCAAACGGAAATAAAACAATAGGTCGCTTCCACTTGGATGGAATACCGCCAGCACCGCGCGGATTGCCGCAAATTGAAGTTACATTTGATATAGATGCAAACGGTATTTTGAACGTTTCGGCAAAAGATAAAGGAACAGGAAAAGAACAAAAAATACGCATCGAAGCCTCTTCGGGCTTGAGCGAAGACGAAATAAAACGCATGCGCGAAGAAGCAAAAGCCAACGAAGAAGCCGATAAACGCGAACGCGAACGTATAGACAAAATCAACAATGCCGACAGCATGATTTTCCAGACAGAAAAACAGTTGAAAGAATATGGCGACAAAATTTCCGCTGATAAAAAATCACTGATAGAAGCAGCATTAACAAAACTCAAAACCGCTCACAGCGCACAGGATGTTGAAGCAATAGATGCAGCCCAGACAGAACTAAACAACGCATGGCAAGCCGCTTCCGAAGAACTGTATCGCGCACAGCAAACAGCAAATACAGGCGAAAATACAAATACAACCGCCGATGATGCTCCTCAAAACAGCAACGACAGTCAGCAAAATACAACCGCCGAAGAAGTCGATTTTGAAGAAGTGAAGTAACGCCCCAAAACAAGCAGTAAGCAAAAATAGATAAAAAGGTGTAACATAATAAGTTGCACCTTTTTTGTTGATAAATATTTTTTGATTTTTATGCTTGTATATCGTTTTTTTTTGTAGCTTTGTACCAGATTTGTATCGAGCGTTTATTTGATTAAAATTGCGCCTTACGCTATCCTGCAATATTTTATTAATTTAATCAGAGTAAAAAACAATATATGAAATTCAACAGATTGAAAAAAAACAAAGTTTGCGAACATTGCGGCAAAACAGGAGAACAGGGATTTCTGTTTGAATTTGGATATGGAATACATATTTGTAATGAAGTCCGAGACGCTGTTTTGGTAAGACGCTTCGATAAAGACCTGTACAAAAAAAAAGAATTTATTGCTGAAGAAGACCATTTTCCGATTTGTAAATACCCTGTCAAATATGATTTTGTTAAACTTCCGGGAATAAAAGAAAAATTCATAAAACAAACTGTGGCTGTTTATAAAATGTTAGGCAAAGACAGTTTTCACATTTGCGATTCTTGTTCTAACAAAATAGATGCATTTTATCAAATAAGGCGGACAGTCGTAAAATCTGTCAAAAAGTATGGAAAAGCAGGAGGAACAGTATTGGCATTGACTTATATAATTTTAATAATATCCGCGCTTTTGCGTCTGCAATGGTTTGATGATATTAATATTTTGAAGATGATTGTTTGCATATTAGCAATTGCAGGTTTAATTTTTGCATTTGACATTGGCGTGTTTACAGTACATTATATTATGTTGATTATTGTTTCTAAAAAGACTGGCCTGCCCAAAAAAACAATAAGAGCAATAACGTTAAAGGCAGTGAACAGTCAAAGTTTGGAAGAAATGCTGAAACTCTATGCAAATAAAAATTTGGAAAACATTGCAGCCTCTCTCAATGAAAAACAAAAAACAACTGTAAATAAATACGGTAAACCCTTATCTATTCCTGAAAATTTTGCCGGCGAGGCAGAAATACATATCCTTGCAATAAATTAAAAGACAAAACTGGCAACTTCAATCGCAGGCGGGATGTTTTTATTTTTCTCTTATAATAAGTTCATTTATATATATACATAAAATCGTTATAATATATATCTAAAATCATTAATATATATACTTTATCAAACTATAATATATATCTTACGAAAATAATATATAGTCGCTCCTTAAAAAGGGTCGAAACGGTTAATTATTAATAAATTATAGGCATAAATTATCGAATAAAAATACCGAGTTTTATACAGATACAGGCAAAAATTCGGCAAAATATGAAC
>JAITLJ010000050.1 GCA_031277925.1 Prevotellaceae bacterium
CATATTTTGCCGAATTTTTGCCTGTATCTGTATAAAACTCGGTATTTTTATTCGATAATTTATGCCTATAATTTATTAATAATTAACCGTTTCGACCCTTTTTAAGGAGCGACTATTTAGTCGCTCTTTAATAATATATTCCTGTAATCATAAAAATTACGTCAACAGAAACAATTGCCGTTCGCGACAAAGTTCACAGCAAAAACAAGCAGCGCCATACCAATAATAACCAAAATCGTAATCATTTTTCCTTAATTTTAAATGGTTATTGTTTTTTAAGAACTATTTTTGAATTTTCTATTTTTGAAAGATTTGTCATAAATGTTAAAAATTCTTCATTTTTTTCTTTGGGGTAATCGCCTGAACGCAAAAAGAAAGTTTGAACAATTTCGATTCGTCTTTTTTCGTATTTCATATTAAAACTGTATTCGCCAAAATCCGATTTTACCGATACCTGTTTAGGCATGGCTTCAATTGTCATGTCGGATGAAAAATTTATAATTATTGTGTCAATATCGTGATAACCGCGTGTTATTGATATATCCAGATTACGTTCTTTATCAGGTTTGAATGAATTTTTGTTGAATGGATTTACAGGAATAAAAAATCTGCTTCCCGAAATATTCCCGTATTTATGAACATCAATATCAAAGTCAACATGTATAACCGGTGTAGAGTTTTTATAGTCTTCGATTTTTAAATTCTTGATTGTTGAAAGAGGTAAATCAATCATTCTATGTAAACGGTTTATTTTATCTTTTTCTTCAAGTTTTACAATACTTGCAATCCGTTCATATTGTTGTAATTCATAAGACTTGCTGACATGTACGCCGGCAAATCCTTCATCGTTGATATCGACTGTAATATTTTGCTTCATCAAGTTCAACGAATCTGGATTTTGAGGAAGAGTAATCAAATGTGCAGTTCCCGCTTTATACACTAAGGCATCGTGTCCTGCAATATCTTCGTGCACATATCCGAAAGGAACTTCGGGATTAGTACATTCAAGCCAAAGGGTTTCGTTTTCGAGAGGAACTTGAAGTATTACATGATTCGTTTGTAATGCAGACGCATAATCTTCACACAGTTTTTTATTTTTGGTGCTTATTTCGGTATAATAAGATTCTATTCCACACTCTTGCAGCATTGCTTTCAT
The DNA here is from genome assembly GCA_031277925.1 of Prevotellaceae bacterium. Lineage (GTDB taxonomy): Bacteria > Bacteroidota > Bacteroidia > Bacteroidales > UBA932 > JAIRKV01. The sequence goes on from JAITLJ010000050.1 coordinate 1,157, forward strand.
AAAATTTGAAAGCGCCTTGCAATCGCCGAATTTGTTTTTGTAAACTTCTTCGGCAGTCATTGGTTGCAAACCGCCTATTCCAAGTTGAACGCTTACATATCGTGTGTGTTTGCCGAGATAATCGTACAGCGCCTTCACTTTTTCACGAGTTGTCAATCCGTTTGTAAGATCCGATATTTTCTGTTTCAATTCGGAAGGTAATAAATCTCTGCCCTGCAGCAAGGACCATTGCCATTTTCCATAATTTTCCCAGCCGTTTTGATTTCCTGTTGTATTATCGTAGAAAAAATTACTTGGAGTAAGATATATCAATGGAAATATTTGGCGCGCCGGCGGTGAAAGCGCTTCGGATTTAATTGCAGCAAAATTATTTAGCGTCCATTCGTAAATATTAAATGCTACATTGTTTTTTATAACCGGCTGTATGTCGGTGTTTAGATTTTTTGATAAATATTCGCAATTTTTGGGAAGCGACAACACATATACCGCTTTTTCTACTGCAACATTATATGTTGAAACAGGCGAAAATACAGGAAATGATAAAATACCGTTTTTCCAGCCCGTTTCATATTCATATTTTATTGTGTATGGATAATAAGAAGTTTGCGGAAACAAAAAGTAATATTTGCTGTCGGATGCCAAATGTTCGGAATATTCAGTTTCTTTGATTTCCGACCGTTTTATTTTGCGTATTAATTTTCCATCTTTATCATAAATTTCGCCCGAAAAGCTTTTTAATGTTCGAAATTTATCGCCGTAGCAAACAAATTCCGACAAATCGTCTCCCTGTTTATTAAGTATTGTTATTACATAAATATTTTTTTCTGTCGCCGATTTTATGTCATTGTAAATAAATTCCGTATAACTGTAGCGAACAACCGCATTGCTGTTTTTTTTCAATTCTTCTGGAATGTTATCAACGGCATAATTTTGCGCCGAAATGTTTATTGATGCAGATAAAAATATTGTTACAAGCAAATATTTGTTTTTCATTTTATGATGATTTTATTGATTTTTTTTTATTACAATTTGGCTGTCGCTCATTTGCGTCAACATTCCGTAAAATGCGCTTAAATCTTTATATTCCTGTACAGCAAAAACCAATTTGTCAAGAGCATACGAGAATTTAATCTGCAAATTATTAAAAGACACCTGCGATATATATGAATATTTCACGCTGCTTTCACAAGCCGACAAACTAATGTTTTCCGGTTTTTCTTCTACAACATAATCAGTCGGAAGAATTATTCCGCAAGTTATGTTATACGTTATCTGATTATTAAATTCTACGGGTAAAATTCTTTCCTGCTGTTTAAATATATTTTCGGACATGAAAGGAAAAACAGTAGCATTCAAATAAATGTATTCGTTAGTAGAATTTGTTGTTAATGTAAATGAAATCAGTTCGGTGATAACTGTCGAGTCAATATTTTTTATCTCTATATCATTTACAGTCATCGAAAATTCTTTTTCTACCGCTTCAATATATTCTTCCTTTGTTTTATAATTTTCATATTTATTTGCAAAAGAATATGCCGCCTGATTTGTATATGTCTTACGTATAGTTCCCGTCAGTTCATTTTCATCGTTGATGTTTCCCATAACAGATATTGATAATACGCTTTTTGAAATGTTTGTCAAGTTTACCCATCCGCTTTCGTCGCTTACTTTATAAATTCTTGCTCTGTCAACAAGTAAATCAGGCGGCAAGACATTAATATCGGAATGAGGATTTGTGCCATCAAGATATAAATATTCGTCGTTTAAGCTTACTCGAACGATGAAGGCATTTATTTTATTTATTGTAGGTTTTGCTAAAGGTAATCGTCCATAGCGGCGAGGATTTAATAAAATGGGCACAACATTAAAATCGGCATCGCGTAAAGCCGAATGTAATACAAAATTAATATCAGCGCTTGAGCCTGTTCCCTTTTCTGCTGCCTGTCGCGGGTTGTTGGACGACAAAGAATATCTCCCGTTGTATTTCATTTTCGACTGCACGAGTTTTAAAATCCTCCGTACTTTTTCTTTATCGTTCACACCGGATTCTTTTATTGCCATTACTTCTTTTTTGAAGGGATATGATGTTTTCAAATTGGAATTGAAATCAGATTTTTCGAGATTTTCATTCACCGCTTTCCATGTATTCGAATATGTTCTCGTTAATTGTCCGGGTATTGCGATTAATGAAAGTTCAAATTCAACTTTTGTTCTGAAATCATCGAGGCACCATACATAGGAGTCTTCTTTTAGTGCAGGAATATGTTCGGCTTCGCAAACGACAATATCTGTATTAAAAAAATTTCCTCCCGAATTATAACTTCCTGTTTTTCTCTGTATATTCAATCGGTAATAACCTTTAACGTTTAAGCCAAATTTGAAATACTCGGGAACTGTAACATTGAATTTACTGTACATTACAGGTATCGAATGTTGAACATCCAAATCGGGAATTGAAAAAATATAATCGGATGTGATTTGATATTTGTATTCAATCACCGAGCCGACCTGTACTTCGGGTATCGAAAATTTTACGCGCGTGCGCCTTTCATCTATTTTTTCTCTGAAAATATAATCTTTTTTTAACTCGCTTTCTACAATTTTTCCATCCACAAGATTATATGATGAGGCTTTTAAGCCCGACAAAAACTCGTCTGCCGAACCTCTGTTATACAAAATAATTTCGCCATCGCCCCATGATGTCCCTTCTTTTTTCAATATTTTCACTTTTATTTTATAATCGTAAATAATATTAATATTATTAAAAATATTGTAGTATATATCGACATTTTCGTATAATATTACCGCTTCGGCATCGGGCGCTTTGTCGTATGCGGTCATGTCAAGTTCGTCTTTTGTAATTTTGCCGAATTTTTGTGAAAAATTCTGAGCGGCAACGGGCTGTAAAAACAGTATCGTTAATAACAGTATTATTATTTTTTTCATAGTCATGATGTATTTGATGATTTAATTTTACAAATATACACAAAATTTGTGAATTACATATAAACTGATAAAAATTCCAACAAAATTTACAGAAAAAAATATTTTTTTTGTCGATACAATGTAAAATTTAATCAAAATTTTTGGTTTACGGACTGGTTGCAGCGTGTTTTCTGTTTCGCAGGTCGCTGACTGCGGTTACGAAAATTGCGACTTTCAGACTGTTTATGCTGGATGCTTTCTTTGTGTTAATTTGTTTTGATAAAAAATAGGATAAAGAAAAATTACTCATTACCGTTTTTTTATCCTCTCATTTTTTTCTGTTTTTTATGTTGATATATTTCAAATCATAATTTTCATTTCGTCTTCAATTCAAATATTCAACATCAATATTCCATTTCCATTTGTTAAAATACAGATTTCCGCCTTTCCATTCAACTTCGCCGCGCTGAAAGTCAACCGTTTCGCTGCGGGGATATTTTTTTGCAGGATAAAGTTCCTGCGAGTAGTCATCATTCACAATCCAGCGGTAAGCGTCGATGCCGTTTGAGTAGAAAGCATTTACATCGCTGTCGGCAAAGCTGTGGCGTATAAATGACGGATCGACAGGAACCCAGCCGATGCCTTCAAAGTAAGTTTCTGCCCAGTCGTGCAGATTAACATCGCCGGGATGAAGCATGAAGCCGCTTTGCCATTTTGCTGGAATGCCATTATATCTGCATAAGGTAATATACAGCAATCCGACCATTCCGCAGTCGCCGTGATTATTTTCGATTACATATTCTGGAATGTTTGACATGGTTGAATATTCAAGAGCGCTTGCCCATGGATAATTATCTTTGATATATTGAAGAATTTTGTTTGAAACGAGCAGCGGATTTGTTTCTTTTCCAACAATTTTATCCGAGTATTCTTTTATCAGATTGTTGAAAATGACATGTGCGCTGCGTTCTGCCGTATATTTTTTATACAGTTCGCTTTTTTTATCGTATGGTTTTATATTTTCGGGCTTCAGGTTGAACCATTCGCCTGAGGCTGACATTACAAACGAATATTGGAAAACAGCGGGTTCGTTTTCTTTTGCTGTTTTTTCGATATATATTGATTTATGCAAATATTCATCAGGCGAAATCTGATAATGGTCGGCATCAACCGAAAGCAGTTCAATGTTTGTTTGCCTGCGATTATCGGTGCGTGGATACGGCAGCCAGCAGCGAATTGTTTCGTTGGCAGGAAGGGTGTTTGCAGGAACTGTAAGTGTATATGTTATTTTCATCTTTTCAGGTAAACTTTGCCGAACAGGCGATTCTTCTGCCTGCTTCATCACTGCGGGCAAATGTTTTTCAAGCAGCAGCTGTAATTCGTCAATGCCTTCTCCATCTATTTCAATTTTGCGTTGAAGGGCATCTTTGTCGATGCGAAACAGATTGCGCGCTGCGCTGTTGAAATATTTTTTTTCGCCATCTATTGTCATTGTTGCGAGAGCCTTTGCATTTTCCCATTTTGCGAGCATTGTATCATCAACTTCGGGATAGTATTTTGAAATATATTTCACAACATCTTCTTTCGTTTTTCTGAAATCAAGTCGTTTGCGATGCATCAAATCTTTTTGGAATTTAAGATTGTATATTTCATCTTCGCTTAATTGATTTTGGGCAATATAATTGTTGATTAAAGAATCGGCAAGGGCGAAATTTCCTGCTGCAATTTCGCTGTTTATACTGTCAATCGTTTTTTGTTTTTTGTTGCCGCACGAACATAATGTCAAGGCTAAAATTGACAGGATTAATATTTTTTTCATTTCACCTTATTTTATTTATATTTTTATCTGTTTAATATTTTAATTCTGTTATATATTTTTTACATCTGTATTTGCTGCGGATATGCATTGCACATATTAATATAGTCGCCTGTTACGGTATCGTATTCCATATTACCGGCAGCGTTTGCCATACTGTCCGCTTTCTTTTTCCTGTCATATTCCTGCTTCCATTCTTCAAACGGCTTAATTTTTGGTGGTTTCGGCATTTCAATTCCAAGTTCCTTTTCCATTTTTTCAAGTTCCTGTTTTCTTTTTTCATAATCAATTCTTTCAAGAGCATATTTAGTTACAGGTGCGTACTGATAGAACGGCACTTCTATGCTGCGCGGTATTTCAAACCAAAAGTCAATATAATCTTCTTCAAATTCAAAAAACAGTTCGTTCTCAACAGTTTTTACAGTACTGTCACGCGAAATAAGTGCGCCATAAGTGTGTGTGCATACTTTATAATCGTTTATTTTATCAATATTGAAAACATACTGTTTTCCGGCATTGATATTGAAATTATAATTTTTGTCATTCCATTTTATTGACAGTTCTTCCTTACTTTCGTTAAGGATTATGTGTGATTTTTTGTCGATATGCTGCGTTTTATTGTTTACAGCAAGTTCAACATCTGTATCCAGTCCGTTATCAATAACAAGAGTGTATGGCGCAAAATATGAATGATATTCTTTTTTTTCGGTTGTGTCAGAATAATATTCACTGTAATCCTTATCGGTATAATCAAACGTCGGTCTGTCATTATCAACTAATCGCGGAAAAATGGCGTAGGCAAATATATGTATTAAGAGTACAATTACGCCAACCACTTTCTTGTGAGTTGCGGCAGAAAATAACATTCCAATTGCAATCAGGCAGGCTATTATGCCAAGCCATCCCCAGAAGCGTAATCCAAACCATGTCAGTATGACCACAAGGCTTATTCCACCGACTGATGTATCGTTACTTTTTTCCATGTTTTAATATGTTATTCAGTTTAAATTTTCATTATTATGACTTGCTTTTCTGTTCTCCTTTTTCCTGTGCAAGGATGTTTTTGAAACGTTCGATAACGGCGTTGAGTTCTCTGACAAACGCCCCGTTTACAGCGCTGCTTGCCAGCCATTGATTTTCAATCTGGCTGATTATTGCATGATAATATTTATCGATTTCGGTGCGTGTTTGGCTCATTCGCAGCGGCGTCTGTTCGGCGGTTTCAACGTAGCGTTCGGTCATTAGCGCGGTAAACTGGTCGTTTTCTTCAACAAGTTTGTCGAGCCACATCTGCACGTTTAGCAGCGTTATTGCCTGTGCAGGGGCAGGCTGATTGAGTTCGCGCACAAGGTCGTTGATGGCTGCCGTTTCGTCATCGAGCGTCTTTTTTGCAATATTGCCATAATGTTGAATAATGTTGTAAAGCAGATTTGCCGCTTCGGAGTGCGCAGTGTCAAAGTGATTCATTGCGCCCTTCACCGTATCAACAAAACCGCGATAAACAGTGTCGCGACGGTGATCCTGATCTGTGATTTTGGCAGTAATTTCGCTTTTGCGTATAATATCAAGCGCCTCGATTTCGTTGTCGAAAGCAAGTTTGTAGAGATCGTACAAAGCCTTGATGCCCAAAGCCTGCGGGTTATACTTTACGAAAACCGAATTAACGTTTTCGTTAAACTGAACGTGGGTTTCGTTCTTCAATTGCCGCAAATAAATGCGGGTAATTAGTTCTTTTTTCATAATACTTTTTTTAAAATTATTAATAATTGAAACTGTAATATTTTGTTTTGTAATATTGTCGTATTTATATAATTTCGGGCGAAATCATCAAAATCATGCGCAGTAAAAACATAAATTCGGTCGGAATCATCAAAAACATGCGCAGTGAAAGCATAATTTCGGGCGAAATCATCAAAATCATGCGCAGTAAAAGCATAATTTCGGGCGAAATCATCAAAATCATGCGCAGTGAAAGCATAAAATCGATCGAAATCATCAAAATCATGCGCAGTAAAAGCATAATTTCGGGCGAACTGAGGTTTTATGTTTGCCATTTTATCAATTTTTTTATCATTTTTTCTATAAATATTTGTCGCTGCCTTCTTCCTTATCCATGCTGCTTTGCTATTATTCAATTTCACTAACCACTAACCATTAACCACTAAAATCATTATTCATAATATTCTATTGTGCGCTCGGTGATGATTGTGGCAATGTTTTCTCCTATATATTCTACCTTTTCTACCCAGTTATCTTTACTGTCATACCTGTAATTTCCAAGTCTGTTTCCCGTCTAAACTGCCGTCGGATTTATAGTCATTCTGGTCAATCATGTTCCCTTTGGCGTCATATTTTAATAAAGTATGGGAGTTTATCTCTCCCTTGGCGAGTTCGCCGAATTTTTCTACTGCTCTACAAGAAATTTCCCTTAGGCTTTTCACCCTGCCTTTCACGCCCTCTTTTTCCACATCAGTTTTCTTTGCGGCTCTTCCGCAACCTGCCATTACTGCTGCAAGTAATGCTAATAATATTATTCTTTTTATTGTTTTATTTTTTAATTATTCCTGTTCCGGGTAAATCGGTTGGCATCATTTTGCCGTTTTGCAGTGTTGCGCCTTTGTATAAATCGGCATCGGGGGCAATCAGCAAATTACCGTCCAAGTCACAAAAATCAACAGCCGGCGACAGTTGCGCCGCAGCCGATATTGCGCATGAGGTTTCGGTCATGCATCCAATCATAATTTTCAGGTCGAGTGCGCGCGCCATGTTAATCATTTTCCATGCTTCGCGCATTCCCGTGCATTTCATAAGTTTGATATTTATTCCGTTGAAAGCGTCTTTAAGTTTCATTATATCGGTCAACCGCTGTAAAGATTCGTCGGCAAAAACAGGCAGTGGACTGTTTTGCGTAATCCATGCAATATCATCAAGTTTTTTCTTCGACATTGGCTGTTCAATCACAACAATTCCTTTTTCTTTGAGCCAGTGAATCATATCAAGAGCGTAATGTTTATCCGTCCATCCCTGATTTGCATCAATGGCTATGGGAAGGTCGGTAACTTCGCGAATCGTATTAATCATTTCTTTGTCGTTTGCTCCGCCGAGTTTTACTTTCAAGATTTTAAAATCATTTACATATTCGCGCGTTTTTTTACGAACCACATCGGGTTCATCAATTCCAATTGTATAAGTCGTAGGCGGAATTTTATCAATATTCAATCCCCAAATCCTGTACCATGGCTGTCCGATAAGTTTTCCGACTAAATCGTGCAGTGCAATATCAACCGATGCTTTTGCCGCCGTATTGTTTTCGGTAATGCCATCAACATAATTCAAAATATCATCCATCTCAAACGGACTTCTGAACTGTTCGAGATTTACTCTTTTCAAAAATGCCATAACCGATTCCGACGATTCGCCAAGATATTGTGGCATTGCCGCCTCGCCATAACCAGTTATGCCTTCGTATTCAATTTCAACCTGCACGCTTGGCGTCATTGTGCGCGAAAAAGTTGCAACCGTAAACGTGTATTTCAGTTGTAAATCTACAGGGCGAAACGTAAGTTTCATTTTTTCCGAACCGGGCAAAGGACGGCGCGGCTTGGGACCTGCAAATAAATTGGCGCCTGTTCCGTTCAAAAGCAAGCCTGTGCCTGCCGTTGCCAGTGCGGCTGTTTTCAAAAATTTTCTTCTACTTTTTTCCATAGTGATTTGCTGTATTAAAAAAAATGTTTAAAATTCAAATAAAATTATAAATAAATGCAAATATATACAAAATTTTCCGAATTAAACCTAAACATATAAATAAAAAATTTTTCAATTTAAGATTTAAAGCCAGCCCTAAAGGAACAGAATGTCGGTAAAAACGATACTTCTTTGTGCCTTACGTGCGGGGTCGCTGCAAATGACTGGAAAAACCGCCGCTGCTCCGCACGTAACCTTTGCTGCGGTAAAATTTCTACCAACATTCTGCTCATAGCGGGACAGTTTTTTTTCGTTATTGTTCTTTAAATAGTCGCTCCTTATAAACTGTGAAAATAGTTGCTCCTTACGAATAAAAAAAGGACAAAGCTAAAACATTAAAAAATTCGGACAGTTTTTCTTTCTGTTAATTTGTATCAAGACAAAAGAAGATAAAGAAACAGGTTCATATTTTGCCGAATTTTTGCCTGTATCTATATAAAACTCGGTATTTTTATTCGATAATTTATGCCTATAATTTATTAATAATTAACCGTTTCGACCCTTTTTAAGGAGCGACTAAATAGTTAAATTTTAGAATCATTCAAAAACCTGTAAATGTTTCATGGCATTAACCAAATTTGCGGATGTTCTTTTCTTTTTACGATAAATCGTATTCGCAGGTGCAACTGATTACAGCAAAAAACAAAATGGCGCAAAGTTTATTTTTTGCGCCATTTGCTTTTAATATCTCTCAATTACTTTATTACACTTGGTTTAAGAGCCAAAATCATCGAACATCAGCATTTCACGTGGCACGCCAAGTTCATCGAGCATTTTGATTACCGCCGATGCCATGGGTCCCGGACCGCACATGTAATATTCAATATCTTCGGGTTCGGCGTGATTTTTCAGATATTTATTGTAAATCACTTCATGAATAAAGCCTGTGTAACCTGTCCAGTTGTCTTCGGGGAGCGGAGCGTTCAATGCTATATTGAACGAGAAATTAGGAAATTCTTTCTCTAATTCGCGAAAATCTTCTTCGTAAAAAATTTCGTTTTTCGAGCGCGCTCCATACCAGTAACTTATTTTGCGGTCTGTTATTTTTAATGTTTTCAGCAGATGCAATATATGCGAACGCAGCGGCGCCATTCCTGCTCCTCCTCCAATGTAAAGCATTTCTCTTTTTGAGTTTATTATTGGATGAAATTCGCCAAATGGTCCTGAAATCATAACTTTATCGCCCGGTTTGAGCGAGAAAATGTAAGATGAACATATTCCGGGCGGAACTTTCATAAATCCTCCTGTCGCTCTGTCGAACGGAGGCGTTGCTATTCGTATGTTCAGCATTACAATGTCGCCTTCGGCCGGATAATTTGCCATTGAATATGCGCGTACAACAGGTTCGGTATTTTTATATTTCAAATCCCACATTTTGAATTTGTCCCAGTCGCTGCGAAATCTTTCGTCAATGTCAAAATCAGAATATTTAATTTCATATTTGGGCACATCTATTTGAATATAGCCTCCCGAAACAAAATTCAGATGTTCGCCTTCGGGAAGTTTTACTACAAATTCTTTAATATATGTAGCCACATTTTTATTTGAAATGACTTCGCATTCCCATTTTTTTATTCCTAATACAAATTCCGGAATCTGTATTTTTAGATTGTCGCGAACTTTTACCTGACATCCTAAGCGCCAGTCAGTCATTTGTTGTTTTCGTGTAAAAAAACCTGTTTCGGTAGGAAGAATTGAGCCTCCGCCTTCCAAAACCTGACATTTGCACATTCCGCAACTGCCGCTGCCGCCGCAAGCCGAAGGTAAAAATATTTTTTCGTTCGAAAGAGTTGACAAAAGCGTGGATCCTGGGCTGACTGTCAATTCTTTTTTGCCATCGTTGATATTTATTGTAAGTAATGTTGATGGCGAAATTTTTTTCTTTACATATAATAAAAGCGATACTAAAACAAGTATTATCGCAAGTACAACTACAATTGCCGTTAAAATTAATTTTATATCCATAATCATTTTAATTTATCAATTTTATTCCCATAAAGCTCATAAAGGCAATTGCCATTAATCCCGTTACCATAAATGTAATTCCCAAACCTCGTAATGGTTTTGGCACATTTGAATATTTCATTTTTTCGCGAATTGCGGCAATACCTACAATTGCAAGCCACCAGCCAACTCCCGATCCCAAAGCAAAAGCAAGTATATCGCCAAAACTGTGATATACATCGCCCACGCGTTGTTGCATAAAGAGTGATGCTCCCATTATTGCGCAGTTTACCGCTATAAGCGGAAGAAAAATTCCAAGTTGATTGTATAATGTCGGAGCAAATTTTTCGACAACCATTTCAACTACCTGAACTATCCATGCAATTACTGCAATGAAAACGATGAAACTGAGGAAATTCAAATCAATTCCTCCGAGCGACTGGCTTGCCCATGCCAAAGCGCCTTCGCTGAGTATAAATTTGTTTAACAAATAGTTTACCGGCACTGTAATAAGCAGCACAAAAGTAACCGCTATTCCAAGTCCGTTGGCTGTTTTTACGCTTTTTGATACTGCCAGATATGAACACATACCCAGGAAGTATGCAAATATCATGTTATCGATAAAAATTGACTGTACAAATATATTTATAAAATTTTCCATAAATCAAATTATTTTTCCTGTAAATCTTTATTAATGCTGCGGTGTATCCAAATTATACAACCTAAAATTATAAGCGCCATAGGCGGCAAAATTATCAAGCCGTTGTTTAAATAAAATCCGCCTTGCGTCACATACCAGCTTTCGGGTATTACCTGTATTCCAAACACGGTTCCTGAACCGAAAAGTTCGCGGAAAAATGCTACAATTATCAAAATTATTCCATAGCCCATTCCGTTTGCAATGCCATCTATAAATGCCGGTATCGGTTTGTTGCCAAGTGCAAATGCTTCGAGGCGTCCCATCAAAATACAGTTGGTAATGATAAGCCCGACATATACCGAAAGTTGTTTGCTTACATCATAAACGTATGCTTTGAGAATTTCGTTCACCAGAATTACAAGCGTTGCTATAACAAGCAACTGCACTATTATACGAATGCTGTTTGGAATTGTATTTCGCAAAAAAGAAATTATCACGTTCGAGAAAGCGGTTACAACAGTTACCGATATTGCCATCACAAAAGCCGGTTGAAGTTTAACGGTAACAGCCAGCGCCGAGCATATTCCCAAAACCAGTACGGTTACGGGATTGCCGCTGTTGAAAGGTGTTGTAAATACTTTTAGTCTGCTGTTTGAGTTCATTGTTCTTGATTTTTATCGTTTGTTTCAATAGAATTATCATTATTTTCGGATTTCATCTTGTTGATAAATCCTTTATACAGTTTAAGATTATCGGCAAGCATTTGCTGTACTCCGCGACTTGTGATTGTTCCTCCCGAAATTCCATCTACGGTATGACTGTTTAATTTTCCTCCCGGTTTTTGCACGATTATCGGAAATGAGTTTTCTTCATCAATTTTTTTTCCTTCAAACTGTTTTTGAAAGATCTCGGTTGTAATTTCAGCGCCAAGCCCCGGCGTTTCGCTTTCGTGATCAAATACAACGCCTGCTATGGTATTTAAATCTTTTTCAAAAGCTACATATCCCCAAATTGGTCCCCAAAGTCCTTTGCCGTGCAGTTGAAAAATATAGCGTACTTGTTCTCCATCTTTGCAAATGAACACAGGCAAACATATTTCTGCTTCGGGTTTTATAAGTTCTCTTTTGATTTCAAGTGAAAATGCATCTTTTTTATTAACGTTAGTATCAACGACTTTATTACCGTTAATATCAACAACGAAACTTTCGGAAATGTATTTTGCATATTCTTCGGAAATGTATTTTTCTTTATCTGTTTTTGCCTTTTCCTTATCTGTTTTGCCTGCGGTTTTCAGTATATTTTCTTTTTTTTCAATTTCCTGATTTAATTTTTGCGCAGGTTTCAAAGCAGTAGATGCAATGGTAAGCAATACTGCAACTATAACCACTATAATTACCGAATATATAACAGTATAAGCGCTGCCATTTACATTTATTTTCTTTCGTTTGGTATTATTCGTTTTGTTTTTTATATCTGAATTATTTTCCATTTTTTATTTTTTATAGTTATCATAAAATTTTCAGAGTGCCGATTTTCTTTTCAATCGTTTTTTTACATTAGACTGTACTACGCAATGGTCGATAAGCGGAGCAAAAGTGTTCATTAAGAGAATTGCCATCATCATTCCTTCGGGGAAGCCCGGATTAAACAGTCGAATAACAATAGCGACAAGTCCTGTCAAAAATCCATAAATCCATTTGCCTGTTTCGGTTTGCGAAGATGTAACAGGGTCGGTAGCCATAAACACTGCGCCAAAAGCAAATCCGCCCATTATCAAATGTTGCCATGCGGGCATTTCCAAATATGGCGTTCCTCCAAGCATATTTGCCAAAAAGCCTGCAAACAAAGCGCCTGCTACTGTTGACAACATTATTTTCCAGCTTGCAATACCTGTAAAAATCAAAAGAGCGGCGCCAAGCAAAATTGCAATTGTTGATGTTTCGCCTATACATCCGGGAATAATGCCAAGAAACATATCCAAAGTATCGGGAAGTTTATCGATTTCATTTGCTGCTGCATACGAAAGCGGTGTTGCTCCCGAAAACCCATCGGCTATATTTTGAGCATTTTCGAGTCCTGCTACCCAGATTTTATCGCCTGATATTTTCGAAGGATATGCAAAAAATACAAATGCACGCGATAAAAGCGCAGGATTCCATATATTCATTCCTGTTCCTCCAAAAATTTCCTTACCTATAATAACTGCAAATATCACAGACAGGGCAAGTATCCACAATGGAACATCAACAGGCATAATTAAAGGTATAATCATACCTGTTACCAGATAGCCTTCATTTACTTCGTGTCCGCGAATTTGTGCGGATGCAAATTCAATTGTTAAACCAACTGCATAAGATACTATTATTAAAGGCAATACTTTCAAAAATCCGTAAAAAAACGTATCAACAAGGTTTACTTCTTCTCCAATAGACAGAAAATGTTGATAACCGGTATTCCACATTCCAAAAAGCATTGCCGGCATTAGGGCAATTATTACTACGCTCAGTGTGCGTTTCAAATCAATGCTGTCGTGAATATGCGAACCTTTTGTTTTTGCTACTGTATTCGGCACAAATATAAACGATTCAAATGCTTCGAATGTTGAACTGAACATTCCTAATTTTCCGCCTTTTGAAAAGGTCGGTTTTATTTTTTCTATTAGTTCTTTTAATCTCATAATAATTCCTCCTTAACTCGTCATTTCCTTAATCATCAAATCAATTCCGCTTCGCAATATTTTCTGTACATCTATTTTCGAGGTACATACAAATTCGCAAAGCGCAAGATCTTCTTCAATTACTTCGTAGATACCAAGCTGTTCCATTTTATCTATATCATTTGCAAGAATTGCTTTCAAAAGAAATACAGGATAAATATTCATTGGCAGTACTTTTTCGTATTGTCCGTTCATCACAAATGCGCGTTCGCTTCCGTTGTAATTTGTATCCAAATCATATTTTTTGTCAGGCATAATCCACGAAAAATACGAATGCGACATGCTGAATTTTTTCATGCGAAAAGGTTTTGCCCAGCCGAAAAGTTCGTTATAATTTCCTTCGGGAATAACGCATATCTGGTCGTCGTAGAATCCGAGATAATCGTTTTCGGTAATTCGAGAGCCTGAAAGTACATTTCCGCTTATTATGCGATTTTCTTTTTCGTTTTCTGTTTTAATTTGATTTGAAAATATTGATACAGGCGCTCCGGCAACAAGTCGGAAATAGCATGGTCGCTCTACTCGTGAACCTGCCAGTACAACAACTTTATTTGCATCATAAATGCCTTTTTCAAATAACTTCCCTAACATTACTGCATGTTGCAGTTTAACAGTCCACACTATGTCTCCCTTGTTTATCGGGTTTACATGGTTAATTTGTACGCCTGTGTTTCCGGCAGGATGTTTTCCTGCAAATGCTGTGATTACAACATTTTTTGCATCCAAAAATTCGCTGTTGAATATTTTGCTGTTCAACATTTTTTTTGATATGCCGAGATTTACATTTCCGTTTGTAAGTTTACTTAGAACACTGATGCCTTTTTTCAGATATTCCGCATCGTATTGCATGGCAAAATCGTAATCGACAGCAAAAGGAGATGAATCGAAACATGAAACAAAAATATCTTTCGGAACGTCATTCGGATTTGCTATTATTCCATACGGACGTTGAATAAAAAATGGAAATGTGCCACTTTCGAGAATTATATTAATTATTTGTTCGCGAGTCATTTTTTCCCAGTCGCCAACTTCATGTTTAATATAATTTTCTTCGGTATCTGACGTAACAACAATGCTAAGTAATTTGCGTTTTTCACCGCGATTTACAGCCGAAATCGTACCGCTGACAGGAGAAACAAATTTTATTTCGGGCTTGTTTTTATCTAAAAACAGCGGAGACCCGATTTTCACTTTATAGCCTTCCTGAACAAGTAT
>JAITLJ010000051.1 GCA_031277925.1 Prevotellaceae bacterium
GCCTAAATCGGAGTTACCGTATAGCGTCGGCTGCTCTTGACTTTTTGGTTACTTTTGTGTCAAGACAAAAGTAACATAAAGAAATAATTGTCCGAAATTTTTAATGTATTAGCTTTGTCCTTTTTTTATTCGTAAGGAGCAACTATTTAAACGGCAATATCCGTTTTTTTTTGCAAATTAATATGCTTATTCGGAAATTTAATATAAATTTGTACTTTAAAAATTAAAAAATATGAAAAGAAATATTCTTACAATCATCATCGCAATTATTTTGTCGATTAGCTACAAACACACACAGGCTTGTACAAATTTTTTGGTAACAAAAGGCGCGTCGGTAAGCGGTTCCACGTTTATTTCGTACAGCGCCGATTCTCACGTTTTATATGGTGAACTGTATTTTTGGGCGGCAGCAAAATATCCGGCAGGTTCGATGCTTCAAATTTATGAATGGGACTCAAGAAAATATCTTGGCGAGATAGCTCAGGTTGCCGAAACTTATCGAGTAATAGGAAATATGAACGAATATTCGCTTGCAATAGGCGAAACCACTTACGGTGGAAGGCATGAACTTGCAGGTAGCGGAATTATTGATTACGGAAGCCTTATTTACATTACGCTGCAACGTGCGCGCAACGCACGCGAAGCCATAAAAACCATGTGCGAACTTTTAAATACCTACGGCTACGCATCCGAAGGCGAATCATTCTCAATAAGCGACCCCAACGAAGTATGGATTCTCGAAATGATGGGAAAAGGCAAAGATGACAAAGGCGCCGTTTGGGTTGCCGTGCGCATTCCCGATGGATACGTTTCAGGACACGCAAATCATGCTCGCATAACTACTTTTCCTCTCGAAGGCAAAAAAGTGAAAAATTCCATATCGTCAAAAAACATCAATAAAATTTTTAATCCCGAAGTAGAATATGTTTATGCTGAAGACGTAATTACGTTTGCGCGTAAAGCCGGTTATTTCAACGGCGCAGATATCGAATTCAGTTTTTCCGACACCTATGCTCCCATTGATTTCAGCGCAGCGCGCGCCTGCGAAGCCCGAGTATGGTCGTTCTTCAAACAGGTAAACAGTTCGATGTGGCAATACGAAGATTATGCTTTGGGGTATAATCTTAAAAACCGTATGCCGCTCTACATTAAACCCGACAGGAAATTATCGCTGGAAGATGTGAAAATTGCAATGCGCGACCATTACGAAGGTACCAAAATGGATATGACAACAGACATCGGCGCAGGACCGTTCAAATGTCCTTACCGCTGGCGTCCTATGGAATTTGAATTTGAAGGTAAAAAATACCTGCACGAACGCGCAACGGCAACACAGCAAACAGGATTTTGGTTTATAGCCGAATGTCGCTCGTGGTTGCCCAATCCCATAGGAGGAATTTTATGGTTTGCCGTTGACGATGCCGCCACCTCCTGCCTTACTCCAATATACTGCGGAATAACGCAAACGCCCGAAGTTTTTGCTACAGGCAACGGCGATATGCTTACATATTCCGACAAATCAGCATTTTGGCTGTTCAACAGAGTAACAAATTTTGTATATTTGCGTTACGACAGAATGAGCGAAGAGGTACTGAAAGTTCAAAAACAGTTTGAAAGCGAATCTGAAAAACTGATTGCCGAAATCGATAAAAAAGCAAGCGCCGTTTATGCCGAAAATCCCGAAAAGGCAATCAACATTATAACAGAATTTTCGCTGCAACGCGCTCAGGAATTATTCGACAGATGGAAAACACTGGATAACTACTTACTTGTGAAATACATTGACGGTAACGTGAAAAAAGAAAAAGACGGAAAATTTGAACGTACCGAAAACAATTATCCCGTAGCGCCCGAACAGCCTAAATTACCCGAATTTTGGATGAAAAAAATAGTTGAAGATAACGGAGATATATTGCAAATACCGCAAGATTGAATTTTACAATAAGTGAAACCTTTGCCTTGCAAAGGTTTCTCAACATTTACTTGAAGCCATAGCGTACAATTTATATCGTACGTCGGGCATTATTATAGCAAACGCAACACAGTAAGGAAATTAATGTTAAAAAAAAGCACTTTTTTGCGCAAAAAACGAAAAAAACTCTAAACCGCCATGAAAATCAGTTTCAAAATCAATCCGAACGAAAAAATCAAAAATTTTTTCCAAAAACCGAACTGACTGACATTTTGCAAAGATCTCGGAATAATGAATAGTTTCAATATTTATTAAGGAATGACCTATTTGAGGCACTATGATAGCGGTTAGTGTAAATTATTGAACAACAAATTTTATCTGTTTGTGGTAATTTGGATATTTAATGATAACTTTGCGCCAAAAATCATTACAGTTTGAGCGATATTGAAGAAAAATTAAAAGAAGGTTTGATATTTTCTGTTGATAAACCTTACAAATGGACATCATCGGATGTTATACGTAAAATACGAAGTATCCTGCGTTATCAGCATAAAATAAAAAAAATAAAAGCAGGACATGCCGGCACCCTAGATCCGCTTGCAACAGGCGTACTTGTGGTTTGTATCGGCAAAGCAACGAAGCAGATAGAAGAAATTCAATCAGGCGAAAAAGAATACGTTGCCGTTATTCGTTTTGGTGCAACAACACCTTGTTTCGACCTCGAAAAACCGATAGATGCAATTTTTCCGTATGAACACATAACACGTGAAGATGTTGAAATGTCGCTGCAAAAATTCACGGGAACAATAGAACAGATTCCACCGCTTTTTTCGGCAAAAATGATAAACGGAATCCGCGCCTATGAATTTGCACGTAAAGGCGAAAATGTTGAAATAAAATCAGCAACAATTCACATAAAAGAAATAGAAATCGTTAAGTTTGATTTGCCAGATGTCAGTTTAAGAATTGTTTGTAGCAAAGGCACTTACATTCGTTCAATCGCTCGTGATTTAGGTTTTGAAATGCAAAGTGGAGCGCATCTTATCAATTTATGCCGTATTCGAAGCGGAAATTTTTTATTGCATAACAGCCTTGATATAAATGATTTAGATTTTTTTTTCAAAAATATTGAAACAAAATGAATATATGCTCGTATAAAAGGCATTGATTATAAATAATTTTATGTATATAATCTTAATATAAAAATAAAATCAAATAATTAATAAAATCAAGCAGATGAAATTGAATCAGTTTAATTTTAAACTTCCGACAGAACTTGTTTCTAAATATCCTTCGCAAGAGCGAGATGAATGTCGATTAATGGTTATTGACAGAAAAAAAGGAAAAATAGAACACAAAATATTTAAAGAATTGGTAAAATATTTTGATAACGGAGATGTAATGGTATTCAACAATACGAAAGTATTTCCTGCACGTTTGTATGGAAGTAAAGAAAAAACAAAAGCCGAAATAGAAGTTTTTCTTTTACGCGAACTCAATCCCGACCAAAAACTTTGGGATGTATTAGTTGATCCTGCGCGAAAAATACGCATAGGAAACAAACTGTATTTTGGTGAAAATGAAGAACTTGTTGCCGAAGTTATTGATAATACGACATCTCGCGGGCGCACATTGCGTTTTTTGTGCGATACGCCGCATGATAAATTTAAGGAAATGCTTTATCAACTTGGTGAAACACCACTTCCGCATTGGGTTCGTCCTAAAGTTGAAAAAATAGATAACGAACGCTATCAGACGGTTTATGCAAAGGAAGAAGGCGCCGTTGCCGCTCCTACAGCAGGTTTGCATTTCAGCAATATATTGCTTAAACGCATGGAAATAAAAGGAATACAATTTGCAGAAATTACTTTACACGTAGGTTTGGGCAATTTCAGAGTAATTGAAGTTGAAGATTTATCAAAACATAAAGTAGATTCCGAAAAAATTGTGATAAGTGAAGCAACGGCAAAAATTATTAACTCAGCAAAAGACAGAGATAAGCGAGTTTGTGCTGTTGGAACAACTGTTTTACGCACGCTTGAAACGTCTGTTACAACAACAGGCAGAGTGATTCCTTTTGATGGTTGGACAAACAAATTTATTTTTCCTCCGTATGAAATCAATATTCCCGACAGAATGATAACAAACTTTCAGATGCCGCTTTCAAAAATGTATATGATGGCTTGCGCTTTTGCAGGCTACGATTTTTTACGCGAAGCATATAATGTGGCAATAAAAGAAAAATACGGCTTCGGCACTTATGGTGATGCGATGCTTGTATTGTAGTGTTTTCATAATTAATATTTTTGAAATGTTCTGTATCGCAAGATGTGGAGCATTTTTTATAAAAAATTGGGATTAATAACTTGGTATAGACAGCAAATTATTTCTTTTCGCCATCAATAATTTTAGAGAACGAATTTCATTTCAACGGTTTTTAAATAGTCGCTCCTTAAAAAGGGTTGAAACGGTTCATTATTAATAAATTGTAAGCGTAAATTATCGAATAAAAATACCGAGTTTTATATAGATACAGGCAAAAATTCGGCAAAATATGAAC
>JAITLJ010000057.1 GCA_031277925.1 Prevotellaceae bacterium
AGTTCATATTTTGCCGAATTTTTGCCTGTATCTATATAAAACTCGGTATTTTGATTCGATAATTTATGCCTATAATTTATTAATAATTAACCGTTTCGACCCTTTTTAAGGAGCGACTAAATATCGGCAAAATATCATTATATTTTAGTCAGTTTTGATACTGTTTTGGCATTAGTTGAAATTATAAAATGAATAGTTTTATCTATCATTAGACGTGTTAACTTATTGTAAAATAAGTTATTGTTATTTTTGTACCCTCGGGCGGAATCGAACCGCCATTTAAAGTTTAGGAAACTTCCGTTCTATCCGTTGAACTACAAGGGCTGGTTCAATTTATGATTTTATTTATGTGTGATTTATACAACAAATTTCAGGCAAATTATTCATCCGACAATTCTTTTTCGGCTTCGGGTTTACCATCGTATGCCCATTTAAGATATATTGCTCCCCATGAAAAACCGGCTCCAAATGTGGTGAGGATTATATTATCGCCTTTTTTTAATTTGGATTCAAAATCCCACATGCACAGGGGAAGCGTTGCGGCTGTTGTATTTCCGTATTTTTCGATATTCACCATAACTTTTTCAGCAGGCAGTTTCATGCGCTCTCCCACTGCTTTTATTATTCTTAAATTTGCCTGATGCGGAACGAGCCAGTCTATTGTTTCCGATGTTAATCCGTGACGTGCCATTAATTCCAGTGATGTTTCCGGCATTTTTGAAACAGCGCCTTTGTACACTGCCTGTCCTTCCTGATATATGAAATGCTGACGGTTTACAACTGTTTCCATTGTTGCCGGATAACTCGAACCGCCTGCTTTTTGAAACAGATGTTTGCGTCCTGATCCGTCAATATGAAGTATTTCGTCAATTAAACCATATCCTTCGGTGTTGGGTTCAATTAGTACAGCGCCTGCGCCATCGCCAAAAATCGGACATGTAGCGCGGTCGGTATAATCAACGAAAGTTGAAATCTTGTCGGCTCCTATGAGAATTATTTTTTTATATTTTCCTGTTTCAATAAATTTTGAAACTGTTGCAAGTGCGAACAAAAAACTCGAACAGCCCGCATTAATATCAAATGCGAATGCATTTTTAATATTGACTAAATCGCTTACAATATTTGCAGTTGCAGGGAAAGGCATATCAGGCGTAACTCCGCACCATACAACCAAATCTATATCATCAACATTTGTGTTTGTTTTGGTGATAAGTTTACGTACTGCTTTTTCTGCCATATAGGATGTTCCCAATCCTTTTTCGCGTAAAATGTGGCGTTCCTTAATTCCTATGCGTGTCATTATCCATTCGTCCGAAGTATCCACCATTTGGCTTAATTCTTCGTTGGTAAGAATATAGTCGGGAACATATCCTGCAATACCGGTAATTGCTGCTGTAATTCTATTCATTTGATTCTATATTTAATGATTTTTTAATTTTGTCTATTAAGTCAACACGTACAACTGATTCTGCTTGCATAATCATGTTTTTTATTGCCAAAGGCGTTGATGCTCCGTGTCCTATGATAATAGGTGCATTGGCGCCAAGTACGGGAGTGCCTCCGTAAAGTTCATAGTTGAACCTGTCGAAAA
The DNA here is from genome assembly GCA_031277925.1 of Prevotellaceae bacterium. GTDB lineage: Bacteria > Bacteroidota > Bacteroidia > Bacteroidales > UBA932 > JAIRKV01. Next base: position 1,592 of record JAITLJ010000057.1, read on the forward strand.
AATCGTTTTTTATATTAAGTTTCTTTGATATTCTGTAATTTGCTTCCGCTTGTTTAAGGATTATGTTTCCGGTAAATCCATCGCAAATGATAACATCGGCCTTTTCGCCTGTGAAAAGTTCATGACCTTCTACATTTCCGTTAAAATTAAATCGTCCGTCGTTTTTCATAAGTTCATAAGCCGCTCTGGTGAGCAGGCTGCCTTTTTCTTCTTCTTCGCCTACATTTACAAGTCCGACACGCGGATTTTCATAACCGAGAATTTCTTTTGCATAAATGGAGCCAAGCAATGCATACTGCAAAAGATTATCGGGTTTACAGTCAACGTTTAAACCGACATCTGCAATGACGCCTGTTTGTCCGTTCAGCAATGGAGCGTTACTTGATATGCAAGGTCGCAATATGCCTTCAATGAATTTAACGGTATATACGGCGCCTACCATCATTGCTCCCGTGCTTCCGGCGCTTGCTATAATGTCAATGTTTTTACCTGCAAGATATTCAAATCCTACAGTTATACTTGAATCGCTTTTTTGGCTGAATGCTTTTGCAGGATGGTCGTCCATTCCTATAACTTCGGTTGTATTTACAATTTCAAAATTATCGGCTGCAAAATTATTTTCTTTACATATTTTGATTATACTTTTTTCATCGCCAAAAAGCACAAGTTGTGTATTTTTACCTAAGCGGTGATATGCATCGATAGCTCCTTTTACTACGTTTAACGGAGCAAAATCGCCGCCCATTGCATCTATACCTATTTTCATACGCAATAATATTTGTCAGATTTTAAAACTAAAATTGTTGCAAGTAAAAAACATTTTAAAATCTTCTACTTTTAATTTCAATTCTAAAATCCTATATTATGCCGATACGTTTCTATCAATAATTAAACGACCCCGGTAGTATCCACATTCGGGACATACGCGATGATAGAGTACTGCTGTTCCGCAATTTGAACAATTAGCCAGCGTTGGCGCTACCGCTTTGTAGTGAGTTCGTCTTTTGTTTCTTCTTTGTTTTGATATTCGATGTTTCGGATGTGCCATTTCAATATAATTTTAACTGTTAATACTTTATTTTCTTTGTTATAATTTTAATTTACTGTCATTTTTTTTAATATTTTTATCATTTCTTCGTTACACTGGTTTTCGTCCGAATGTAATCTTTGAATAGGTAAACTTATGCCTATACTTTCGTAAATATACTGAGCAAAATTTATTGTATCGTCTCCACGATTCAAATACATTATTTCATCATCTGTATCTGTACTGTCGTCGGGTTCTCTGTATTTTATCAACAATGTATCTTCGTATTCGATATTGATGGCAACGTTGTCTAAACATCTGTCGCAAAGAGTAATAACCTTGCCGTTTATGGTAATTTTTGCAATCATTGATGTACTTAAACGATTCAACTCAATATTTGCCAAAAGTTTACCCTGTTTTATTTCCGAATAGTCAAACTGTTCAAAGAACCTATCGTCAATTTCGAATGCAAAATCATGTTTTCCGATGGATAAACCACTGAAAACCACATTATATTTGCTCAAATAATTCATCTTTTACAATCTAAAATGAACCACAAAGGTAATAAAAAAAATATATTCTCGCAGAAATGGATGAAAAATTAACTTGTGTGCAGATTTAACAAGTAAATGTAAATTTGCATTTTGCAAATTCAGCAATATGATTTTCATATTTTAAATAGTTAAAAATTAAATATTTAAATCATAATCACATTAATCAAAATAAATCACATTGCGGACAGCATCTTTGTGAACGGCGTCAGCTCTAAACCTGCAAGATTCGGCGCAGACAATTAACCAAAGCGGAGTTAAGGTCTAAATCATTCTATTTCAAAATCCAGCATTTTTATGTCGTTCAGATATGCCTGTAGTTTGTAACCTGTTTTGATTTGTTTTGTGTCTGACAAACCGATTAAAATTATATCGCCAATTTTAAAACTTATGTATTGCGAAATGCTTGATATTATTTCATCTATATCGAAATGCAATTGAGAGGTATTGTATTTTTGCGAAATTTCACCATTTATGTTAAGCTGTACATCAATATTGTTACGATTAATTTCGTTTATCAAAACAGTTTTCGGGCTTACGGACAATGAAAAATCGAAACAACGGGCAACATCGGCAGGCTGATGTTCGGCTTGCAGATTTTGCAATATATCGATAGCGGTAAAGCAGATGGCTATTCCGACTTCTTCGTAATATCTTTTTGCAAATTTTTTGTAAATACAGCGTCCTATGCGCGAAAGACGAACAAAGACAGAAACTCCACAGGCAATATTTTTGGTAAATTCGGGGAAAAAAAAATTTTGGTTATTGCGTAAAAGCGATGTTTCGGGACGCATTGAAAATACAGGTTTTATAATATTTTGCGTCATATCCGAAAAATTATTTTCGACAACAAAAATTTTCATTTCCGTCCTAAAATAATTTGTTCATTTCCGAATGGCGAATTTTTGTAAGTATATTTTTGGTATCCAGAGCAAAATCGCTGTTCATCATCCAGTCGTAATAGCTTGGTTCAGTTTTCAAAACATCTGAAAGCAGGCGTCCTTTGTGTTTTCCGAAATTTACAATTACTTCGTCCTTGTCGTTGTACACAAAGCGTCCGGCATAATCTACGTTGCGCGACTTTGTTGAAAATTCCGACAAATATGCCATGTCGTTTTGCAGTTCGGAATAGCGGTCTAATTGTGATTCAAGCACTTCGATTGTAGCGCGTGTATCGGCTTCGGCACTGTGTGCATTGTCGAGATTTTTGTTGCAATAAAATTTGTATGCGGCAACAAGCGTTCGCTGTTCCATTTTATGAAAGATATTTTGTACATCAATCATTTTGCGATTGCGGAAATCAATATCTATTCCTGCGCGCAAAAATTCTTCGGCAAGCAGCGGGATGTCAAATTTTATGGAATTATAGCCGATAAAATCGCAGCCATCAATATATGTTGACAGGTTCTTTGCTATTTCTCGAAATGTTGGACAGTTTTTTACATCGTCATCATAAATTCCGTGAACCGCCGATGCTTCGGGCGATATTGGGATTGTGGGATTAAGTCGGCGAATTTTTATATCTTCGTTTCCGTTTGGCATAATTTTTATTATACAGATTTCGATTATGCGGTCTTTTGCTATATCAAGACCTGTTGTTTCCAAATCGAGAACAACGATTGGATTTTTCAGATTTAATTTCATTATATATATGTGATATGAGTATTTTCAGAATGTAATTTTATTTTATTATTTATAAACCACGAAGCAATTTATATTTAATTGATATATAACATATTGCTTCGTGGTTATTAATAATATTGGTGCGAAGTTCCCAATATTTTTATCTGTTTTTTTATCCAATCATCATTGGCATTAACAACATCAGCAAATCGTCTTTTTCTGATTTGTCGAAAGGCAGGAAAAGCGCTGCTCTGTTAGAATCGGCCAATTCTATCAGTACATTTTGTGAACTTATATTGGCTAATATTTCTATCAAAAAGGTAGATTTAAAACCTATTTCCATATCGGCGCCATCGTACTGGCAAGTAATACGGTCGTCGCCCGAAATAGAAAAATCCAAATCTTGAGCGTAAGATGTTAATTCGTTACCTTCAATTTTCAGTTTTATAAGATTGCTTGCCGGACTTGAAAATGTTGCAACTCGGCGAATACTGTTCAAAAATTCAACTCTGTCAACTGTTACTTTATTCGGATTGTTTTTGGGAATTACCGAATTATAGCTTGGATAAACGCCATCAATCAAATGACATACAAGCACATAATTACCTAACGAGAATAAAACGTTTTTTCCGTCAAATTCGATTTTCACATTTTCTTCTTCTTTTGTAAGAATCGACCTTAAAAGGTTTGCCGGTTTTTTAGGAAGTATGAATGATGCGGTTTTTTCGATTGTAACATCATTGCGCATGTAACGTACGAGTTTGTGAGCATCCGAAGCGACAAAAGTAAGATTATTGTTTTCTTGATCCAAATCAAAATATATGCCGTTCATCACCGGACGAAGCTGGTCTTCGGCTGTTGCAAATAACGTGCTGCTAATGCTTTCGAGCAAGGCTTCCGACGTTATTTCTATTGTGGATTTTGATTCTTCATCTATCACCGGGATTGCCGGAAATTCATCGACATTTGCTCCGAGAATATTGGATTTCCCTGAATTCCAGCGCATTTCAATTGACAATGTTGAACTGTCAACTTTAAATACCAAAGGTTGGTCTGAAAATTCACGAAGCGAGTCTGTAAGTAATTTTGCCGGAATTGCTATTTCCCCTTCCGACATCACATTTTCTATTTTCAGTGTTGTAACAAAGGTTGTTTCGATGTCGCACGCTGTTATTTTAAGTTCATCGCCTTTTAATTGAAATAAAAAATGGTTCAAAATCGGCAAATTGTTTTTGCTGCTTATCACTTTGCTAATCGTTTGTAATCGATTAAGTAATTCGTTACTTGATACTACAAAATTCATAATGTTTTTTATTTATGTATTATTAGATTATAATATATCGCAGCAAAAGTAATAATTTTTTATTATTCCGCATAATTGTAAATTAAACTATTTATCAACAAAATCAGATAATTTTTTTAATAAAATATCAAAGTCTGTCCACTTGGCAATCGCAATATCCTGATTATCATTCAGTATTAAATAAAAATTATTTGTATCAATTAACTGTAACTGTCCGTATATTTCTGTCGGTTTGTTCAAAACTATATTTTTAACTGTTAAAGATATTCTATTTTCATCTGTTTTTACAATTAATTTGAAAGCAGGTTTTCGCTTGATAATGTTATTTTTTTCACGTTTAGAAAGGTCCGTCATTTTTGTATATTCAACTCCATTGAAGTAGCTTAGATAATTGCGTATTTTTGATTCGCTGAACGAGGTTATAAAATTTTGATTTTCAATATCAAAAAGCATCAACCGGTTTTTGACATCTTGAAAAATTATAAATGATTCTGATGGATTTTCAATATTTTCCACTGTAATTCTTTCAATTTCGGAAGGCAGGTATTTGAACACATTGTTGTTGAAATAAAATGATGCGTTTGCGCTGATATAATCAACAGTTTTGTCGCTATATCCGGGAATGGAAAGAACATAAGGCTGCTTTTTGTCTGTAACCAATCCAACACAAAGCGTGTCAAAATTTGCAATTTTAAAATCCAGTTTTTTTGATTTACCTGAAAAAACTCTCACTTGTAAGCCCTGTTTATTGATTTTATCAACAACCTGCTTTGTGATATTTAAAGGCACAGGAAATTCTGCATATTGATGCGACAATGCATAAATTAAATTATCAATAATCAGTTTATTAGTCGATTTGCCATTGGCAAGCCATACGTCATTTTCCGTTTTTTGCAGTTCGGTTTGCATAGAGTCGCTTTTTATTTTTATCAAGTCGATTTCATCCTGATTTATATTGCCGAATTTTTTTTCGGAAATAAACAATATAGGCGCATGCATTATAAAATAAATTATAATACAAACAGTTAATAACAAAAACAGTATTTTTATATTTTTCATTGCATTTCGGTGTTAATACTGTATATTAAAATTTGTTTAGATGTACAAAGGTAATAATTTTTTGGTTTGCAAAAAGAAAGTGCGAATTATAAAAATATCCGCACACTAAAAAAAGTATCACAAAGCAACTCAATTTCGCTTTACAAGTGTTACCGAGCCTCTGTATTCGTTGCCGTTTATATCTTTTGCGTAATAATAATATACGCCCGGAGCCAGCATTTTGCCCTGTTTGTTTCGTCCGTCCCAACCT
>JAITLJ010000098.1 GCA_031277925.1 Prevotellaceae bacterium
TTCGGTTTGCATTTCAAATTTTACAGCATTTGGATTGGCAATAAATACGGAACGAGTGTAAAAAAGCCTTTCTTCAAAATTTTCCATATAGCGTGTATATGCACGCAGAGTGTAATTTCCCTGAGGCAGGCTTGCGGGTAACATCATTGCTCCGTAAAACATTAATTCTTCGGGTCGTATTTGCTGGCGAATGACTACAGAATCTAATGGATTTATCAATTCTACATACACATATCTGCTAAACAGCGCAGGCTGATTTAATTGCGCGTTAAGCAAATATATGCGAAAAAACATGTTTTCACCGGCTATATAATAAGGCTTATCGCTTTGAATATAAATTTTTTCCTGCGGAAATACTGCCATTTGAGTTGTAAAATTATCAATAGCAGCCTCAGTGTCTATCCTTTGCCCGAATACAGATAAGGATAAACAGATAATTACGGAAAATAAAAATGTCTTTTTCATGATTGAATAATTTTTAAGCAAAGTTAGCATAAAATCCTCAATTATACACAAACGGATAAAAATGTTTTTCAAGATTTATAAAATTAATTTGTGATATTAAAAATAAAAATACAGGTTGCAACTACAACCTGTACTTTTATGCAAATTTAATCAATAACAAAAGTATATGGGTATGTAATAAGAGTGAAATTATGAACCATTCTTAATATATAGATAATATAGTCATTGTAAATATCAACATCTTCATCGTTACAAATAAAAATCTCATAAGTTCCACAGGCAATTTTATTATTTTCATTAGTAGTTGCTTTTTTTGCAGTCAGTTTAATTTTATTACCATCATTAGTAATCAAATAATCAAAATCCGAAGAATTAAGATGAATATAATCCCATATTCCAATACTGGTATTTGTTGTACCTATAACTGTTGGCGCATATCTTTCTTGGACTTCGCCTATCGTAAAATACAGATATCCATTATACACTTCATGAGGAATACTATAACCTAAAGTAATTTCAGATATGCAAGGGAAAGTACCTCCCCCAATACTTGGCGGCACCTGTTTCATTGGAGTAAGAATTTCTTTACCATCTTTTATTTCTGACATATAGAACGCAGGTAATCCTGCATCGGGGTCTTCAAAAGGCAAAATAATTCTTTCGAGATTTTGCTCCTGTGCATTAATGTTTGTTTCAACATTTTGTTCGGAAGTGATATTTTTATCTTCCGAATAATCTTTTTGGCAATTTATCATAAATAAAACGCCAATTAAAAGAAAACATAATTTTAAAATTTTACTTTTCATAATTTTTATTTTTTAGAGATTTATTATTTTTTTTATAGCGATATTTTTATCCGGAAATATCAAAAAACCTTATGTTAAATATCTGCTTTTTAAGGCAGAACCCAAATTTTACTGATTTTTTGTTTTGCGGGAAATCTTTAGATAGAAACACGTTTTATTCGGTTTTACCAACCCGACTGTTACAGCGCTGTTTTTTTTGCATCAAAGAAAGAGTATTATTTTTTATGTTTGTTCATGTGTCCGAAAAAATTTAATAAGTGTTCCAATTTATAAGATAAGTGTATATGATTTATTAATAAATGTGTTTTTAATTATAAATTAATGAAAATTGTCTTAAAAAACTTCCATCGTCTAACTGATATGTGTAATTCTATATTAGTTTTTAATATTACAGTTCGGTTTTTATTATTTACATGTTTTATATGTTTGGCATTTACAATTATGTTGTGGTTTATTCGTATAAACCCATAATCTGCAAGTTCTGTTTCAAAAGATTTAAGCAGTTTTAAACAGGTAAATTTTTCGTTTTGTGTAAATATATCGCAAAGGTAGGCATCGCAAATAATATGGCTGATGTCCGAAACAATAATTTGTTTTGTAATATTTTTACCTGTTATTACTATCGATTTTGTATCTTGCATATCGTAATTCATATTGTTTTTATTTATAAATGAAAAATCGCGAACTTAATCTTTCATTTGTGATTGAGGTTTTAGCCGACCCAGTGTCCAAATTATTGAATAAAGCTCACGATTCTCGTGAGCGTTGCAACTTCATTCTGGACACTTTTTGAAACGGCTAAATTTCAATCACAAAACTAAAGCTAACGCTTTTATATTATTGCATCTGAATTTTTAAGAATTAGATGTTTATTTTAATCATTCCTATTTCATGATTTTTTCTATTATTTTATATGTTTAATATTTGTATTTTAATAATTTACATACCTTACTATTTTAAAATTTACCATTGCATTTTTTTAGACAGATACCAAATCGGCAAGCGTGCCATTGCAAAGCCAACAATAGAAACAAACGCCAAAATTAAGAAAATATCACCAACGTGAATTTCAACAGGATAAGCGTCTATAATAAAACTGTTCGATAATTTTATGATTTTAAAATATTGCTGTATCAGGCACAAAATTACACCGAATATCAAACCTGCTATTGCTCCGCTTGTTGCAATCATACATCCTTGATAATAAAATATTTGCTTTATCGTTCTGCCGTCAGAACCAAGTATTTTCAGCATGTTGATATCTTTCTGTTTATCAACAATTAACATTGATATTAAGCCGATTATGTTAAACGAAAAAAGTGTAATAATAAAAACAAGAATTACGTATATTGCATATTTTTCTGACGCCAGCATTTTATACAGCGTTTCGTTTTGTTGATAGCGGTTTTTTATATCGAAACCGTTTCCGACAATGGTTTTGATTTCTTTTTGAATGGTATTGATATTTGCCGTCGAATCTGTTTTTATTTCAATCGCCGAAATTTCGCCGCCGGTATAATCTAAAATGTCTTGGGCAAAATCAAGCGAAACAAAAAAATAATTGTTGTCAAAAGCCTGTTCTATTGAAAAAAATCCTGCCGGATAAACGTAGTCAACAGCCATTGCATCAACAGGATTGGATATGTTGACTTTTACTCCGCGTTTGGGAATCCAGACTTCAAGCGGAACAAGAAATTTCAAATCAACGCCAAGCATTTGCGCTATTCCTATACCTATAACTGTTTGTGGCATACCTGAATACTTCAATTTAAATTCGCCCATTGCAATAAAAGAATGTTCGCTGTTGTCGTCTATTCGTTTTCGTGTTATTCCTGAAACATTTTCATAATTTTCATCTATACCTTTCATTATAGCAACACTTTGCGTAGCATTCTTGTTTATATAATTATTTTCAAGTTTATAACTTATTAAAACATTTTCTTCTATTACCTGTGAATATTCTAAAACGCCTTTTATATTTTTTATTTTTTCGAGCATGGATGTATCTGGTACAAAGGTTTTTCCTTCTGTTACCGAAATACGAATGTCGGGACTGAATACTGAATATATTTTTTTTGTTAAACCGTCGTAACCATTTGCTACTGACGATATTACTACAAGGGCAAGTGTTCCTATTGCAACGCCGACAACGCTTATATACGAAATAACGTTTATAACATTATGCGTTTTTTTTGCAAAAAGATACCGGCAAGCTATAAAAACAGGAAATTTCATTTGTGATTTTTGCTTTTTAACAATAAAATAATGCTTATTTTTTCAATAAACTTTCGATTTTCTCAACATAATCAAGCGAGTCGTCGATATTGAAAGCAATTTCGGGGACGATGCGTAATTGATTTTTTACGCGTTTGCCTATTTCCATCCGAATAGATTTTACATTACGCGAAATAATTTTCATCACATTTTCAGTTTTTGATGATGGAAAAATACTGACAAAAACCTTTGCAAAACTCAAATCCGGACTTATTCTCACTCCTGTAACCGAAATCATTGCGCCATCGTATGCTCCCATTCCCTGATGTTGAAATATCTCGCTCAAATCTTTTTGCAATTGCCTTGCAACCTTTTGCTGTCGTGTAGATTCTGTTTCCATTTTCTTATTTTTAGTTACAAAGATAATAAAATTAAATTCATTACGGCAAAATAATATTCTGATTTAGACTAAACTGTAAAAATAAATAATTTTTTACACAAAAACAATATTTCAATGCATAAATATAGAAAAACGTATTTCAATGATTTGTTGTTTGCAACTGCTAAATTGCATTTTTCAAATTAAAAATTCTCAATCGTAAATCAAGCTTACAAAATCTATATTTGAACCTCTGTTTTGTTAAATTTTAACAATATCTGCAATTCGTAATTGTCTTATAATTCAATAAATAAGAGCATTACGCCTGTAACAAAAATTTAATTTTTGCAAATTCATAATTTTTTATATCTTTGGCAAAAATATTTGCTGTGATTGTTTTCAGTATATATGTAATCACTAAATGCAACATCATTAAAATATAATTAAATTAACAAAATCTGATTTTATGAAAAAAATTAAAAACCTCCAAAATGTATTTTTAACAGTACTTTTCTTTGTTGCAAGTGCAACAGTTACTACTGTTTTGGCTCAAGAAGAGCCTGATGACAACGCTCGCTATAATCAATATGGCGTAGAAGTAGAATATTTTCCTTTGAAAGCCGAATCGCAAAATAATATTCTTGTTATTGAAAACAGAGAAAAAGGGTTTAAATTCTGGCTCGACAATCGCGTACAAATGGATGGCGCCACGTATTTCGGTATTCCGGATGGATATACAAAAATGGCGGGCGGCGTATCGTTGCGGCGCGTACGCATGGCTGTAAAATCGCAAATTAACAAAGACTGGTACGGCGAAGTAGATCTTAATTTTTCAAACGGCGTGTTTGAACTGGAAGATGCTATCGTTCATTACACGGGACTTAAAAATTTTGAATTTTATGCCGGAAACTTCAAAGAAGATTTTTCGATGGAAGAAACAACCACTTCGCGCTACACTACATTCATAGAACGTGCAATGGTTGTATCTACATTTGCTCCCGGACGGCATGTGGGAATCAGCGCCCGCTGGCATCGCAACTGGCTGCGGGCTTCGCTGGGCGTTTCGTGGCAACTGGTGGATAATGCAAACACAAGGCTGAATGTGGAAGAATATAATAAAATCGGAAAAGGAATAGGTCCGAATTACACGGCAAAAATTGTATTCATGCCTTGGGAATCGCAACTCGATTACGGATTGCATCTCGGATACAACATTTCGTACCGTTCGGCAAAAAAAGTTGACGATAATGTTAGCGGTACCGAACCCGATGCACGCGGATACGAAGGTAATTATTTCAGTACGCGAAATACAACAGCCATCAACCGAATAAAATATATTTCGGCTGAATATTACGGAGTAAAATACGACATGCTCCACGGTTTCGAACTTGCAGGATATTACAAAGGATTTCGCTTCGCAAGCGAATA
>JAITLJ010000102.1 GCA_031277925.1 Prevotellaceae bacterium
AACGACAGTTATATGGATAAAAATTCTGTCATACTTAACGTAAACCCGGACACAAAACATTTCTGGGGATTTTATGCACAGGCAGCTTACCTTTTGTTTGGCGGAATTCAGCGTTATGACAGCAATCAAAGCGAATTTACTCAACCTCATCGCGGCAAAAAATGGGGCGATATAGAATTAATGGTCAGATATGATTATTTGAAACTCAACAGCAGAGGCATTTTCGGCGGTTCGGGCGAAAATTATGCATTAGGATTGGTATATCACATCAACAACAATCTGAAATTTGTAGTAAATTACCAGTATTCGCACAACGACAGATATGCAAACAACAAAGGAAAAGCAATCATAGGACGCAAAACAGATGGAACACCAACATCAAATCCGCTTTTGGCGGTAAGCGGACTCGGAGCGCGCTTTCATGCCTTGCAATGCCGCATAGAAATAGATTTTTAACAACAAATCAATTTTAACTGTTTAAACAATGAACACAAGAATATTATTAACAAAATATTAAATAAAAACATGTATTAATAATCACAATAAAATATAAAACAATGAAAAAGACAATATTACAAACCGTAGCAGTATTGCTGATTTTGGCAGGAATGACGGTTTCCTGCGGGAAAGAAAATACGGATGATACAAATTTCCGTGAAATAACTATAGGCAGCGAAAATCCTGTAATTAATTATGCCAATAATGGCATATATTTTAAGTTCTGCTTATTGAATGAAAATGGCGAGCCTTCAACAATATTCAACGAGGGTGAAAATTTCAGTTTCTATTTTTCAACAATAAACAAAAGAAATGAATTGCTATACTTTGATTACGATTTCATATATTTGACCGAACCTGTTTTTTGTCGTGTATATAATACAGATAGACAGGATTTCGGAAAACCATACCTATATAATGGAGCTATTTTTATAAGTCTTGATATATATGGCTTTGAACACAATGATACGATTGCTTTTCAAGTGCCATGGGTAGATGATAGAACAAATTGGGGCTGGTATAGCGTAGCATTGAAAAGCCTAAACCAAAATTACTTACCAAAAGGCAAATATTATACGGAATTTGAATACGATTTTGTTTTTAGACGCACTTTAAATAATGATGAAGACTCATTAAAAACGGACAAAATAAAATTCAAGATTAACTTTGAAATAAAATAAAGGGTTGAGTTATGAAAAAGACTGTTATTTTGTTATTAATATTGGCTTGTTCAATTACAGGACTATCACAAGTACAATCTGCATTTTACGAGAATAAGGATGCATTACAGTATCATGCAAAGATAAAAACCTTTTCATCCAAATCCATACCAATGAAAAAAATGCGATCGTTTGATATGGCAAAGTTATTGAGAGAAGATAAACAAAACGAAGAAAAGCAAGATGTTCCATTTCGTTTTGGATATGGTTTTGATGTAAATTATACTCTGAAAGATGGCGTTTGGGAGGTTCAAAATGACAATAATATTTGGAGTTTAAGAGTGTCGTCGGAAGGCGCATATTCTATAAATATTATTTTTGAAGAATTATTTTTGTCTGAAAGCGCAGAAATGTATATTTTTAGTATAGATGGTTCTATGGTTTATGGTCCCGTTACTAATGAACAAAATATATCGGGGCAAAACTTCCTGTCGGATATTATTGCAGGAGATGAAGTTGTTATTCAATTGATAGAACATGTATCATCAATAGAAAAATCTTTTTTAAGAATAAGTAAAGTCGTGCATGGATATAAAAATATGTTTGCGTTGTTAGCGGATGGTGGTAATATAACTCAATCATTGGGCGCATCTGCCAGCTGTAATAATGATATCGCCTGTTATTCTTCATGGGCAAACGAATCAAATGCTATAGCGCTGGTTTTGTTATCAAGCGGTACAGAATGGTGTACAGGATCATTGTTAAACAATACAAGCCAAAATTATAAACCATATTTTTTAAGTGCATTTCACTGTATTGATACCGATCAAAATGGAGCATTAAGCACGACAGAAAAAAATAATTCACAAAATTGGGCATTTAGATTTAATTACAAAAAATCGACATGCAACAGCAATACGGTTACAAATTATATTACCTACAACAATGCCAATTTCAGGTCGGGATGGGTAAATACCGATTTTTCATTAATGGAATTAACAGGAACACCTGTTGCGGGACTTACTTTTTTAGGATGGGACAAAACAGGAAACAATCCTGCATCAGGAATATGTATTCATCATCCCAGCGGAGATGTAATGAAAATATCATTTGAAAATAATACTTTTTCGTCCTCAACATGGGTAGGTCATCATTGGTTAGTTAATTTTGATAATGGCATTGTTGAGCATGGGTCGTCTGGCTCACCATTATTTGACCAAAATAAGCGTGTTGTTGGACAATTGCATGGCAATCAAACATATAATTCTTCTATATCTTATTGCAGTCAACCTCGTGCAGAATACGGAAAATTTTCATCTTCATGGACGGGCGGAGGAACAGATGCTACAAGATTAAGTCATTGGTTAGATCCGACTAATACAGGAGCATCAACATTGAATACAATAAAATATCCCGCCATTTCCGGCGCATCACAAATTTGTGAAGCATCAACATACACACTATCAAATTTACCAACTGGAGCAACAGTAACATGGCAAATAGAACCTGCTACAAATGCAAGTGTTTCAGGTAGCGGCAGTTCGGTCACTATTACTCCTTTAATGCGAGGATTATTTACTTTGAAGGCTATTCTATCTACAGGTTATACAGTTACAAAAAACATACAGGCAGGGGAAGAAGTTGCATTGAGTAACCCAATAAGAATCAGACATCAATCTGGAAATTTAAATTTGGTTTACGGCTCTACTCTGGTTTACGGTTCTCCATATTACCTTGAACTTTTGCCTCAAAGTGAATTAATAAACAGATATGAATGGAATTTTGGATCTCATCAACCTTCATATATTACGTCTAATTTTTCATTTCCATATATAGCCAATGGCAATGGTTCGCTTCTACAAGATGATTATCCTATGAATATTGTGATAAGTGCTCGTTTTCGTGATTGTTTTGGTTGGTATCCTCTGTCCGTAGAGCGAATGGTAACGATTATCTACGAGAATACGTATCCTTATTCCGCCGCCTACCCAAATCCTGCAAGCAACGAACTGATTATTGACAGAGAAACGAATAATAACGAAATAACAGTAAATACAACAGATAACAAACAAAATATACAGGCTAAAAACAGCGCAACAGTAAAAGTACTGCTGTACAGTCACAGCACAACGCAGTTGGTTTACAGTAAGTATTTTCCAGCATCGGAGCAACAAATAAAAATAGATACATCAAAGTTGCCTAACGGAATTTATTATTTGAACATTATTGCAAACAATGAAAAAATAAAAGAACAGACAATAATTGTAAATCATTAACGCAGTAATCAATATTTATCAAAAATTATAAAATGTATAAAACACACAGTATTAATATTTAAAAATCAAAATAATGAAAAAAACGTCTTATTTTACAATGATTTGTCTTTTTGCTGCAACTTTTACAGGTTGCCTGAAAGACCAGCCGCCTGTATTACCAGAAACTGGCGACTCGCCCGTAAAAATAAACGAAGCCTATTCAAATGGCGGGCGTTCAACTTACGGAACTTTTGACTGGGTCGAATTATATAACGATTCGGACGAAGCGATAGCCATTGACGGCTATGTATTATATGATAAAACCGACAAAACAGAGAAAATAGTTATTTCTTCTTCAACAATTATTGCCGCACGTGGTTTTCTTTTGGTTGAAGTGGACGTAGCAGGAGGTTTTGGACTTAGCAGCGGAGGCGATATGGTTTATCTTGAAGATAATAGCGGACTGTTAATCGACCAGATAGAATTTGGCGCATTGACTCCAGAACAGTCATACGCACGCAATCCCGATGGCTCTACAACATTTAAAGTTCAAACGCCAACGCCCGGCGTATCAAACAACGGAATTGTTGCACAACCTATAATAACCGACCTTGCACACAATCCGACATCGCCGACTAATGATGAAGATGTAAGCGTTAGCGCAACTGTTACCGCAGGCGAAGGCGCTTTGACATCTGTAAAACTGCAATGGACGCTCAATGCTGCGCCTCAAACAGAAATTACAATGACAAATACCGCCGATGTGTATTCTGCTACAATTACAAAGCAGGCAGCAGGTTCGGAAATAGCATATTCGGTTGTGGCTGTAAACAGCGCCGGCGGCGCATCAACACTTCTGGGAACTTATACGGTTCGCGATGCTGCGGTGATTGATTACAGCGGACTAGTAATAAACGAAATTGACGGAAACGGCAAATTCATAGAACTCTACAATAAAGGAACAGATGAAATTCCTTTGGCTGGCCTTACATTAGTGAAAAACGAAAACGCAACATGGTGGACAGGAGGAGCGACAACTGTTGCGGCAGGCGGATATTATGTTATCTCAAACGGAGTTCAGACCGGTATTACGGCTGACGAAACCACAGGCGCAAGCGGCATTTCGCCAAAACAAAATCTTAAATTCCAATTGAAAGATCCTGCTGATAACGAGCTGGATGTCTTTTTCAGGAGCAATGGCGGAAACCTTGGCGATGGCGTTACGCCAAAATATGATGAAACAACGCCGAAATATGCATTTGCACGCTGTCCTGATGGAATTGGCGCATTTGGGCTTGCTGAATCATCGTGCAAGGCTGCAAATCCGTTTACTTCGGCAGGACCCATTGTAACAGATGGCTCGGCGGTAAAATATACCGATTTAGTTATAAACGAAATTGACGGAAACGGCAAATTTGTTGAAATATACAACAAGGGAACAACAGCCATATCGCTTGAAAATGTTACGATATATAAAAATATAAGTCATGACAATACTCTGCTTTGGTGGACAGGCGGCAGCACGGCAATTGTTGCGGCAGGCGGATATTATACAATAGCGCAAGCAGGCGGAGCAGCAGGAGCAAATGAATACAACGGCAATGGAGGAATATCAGCAAAGAAAACCGTAAGATTTGACCTGATTGCGCCCGATGCTTCGATGTCGATAGATGTTTTTGCACGGGTAAAAGCCGACAATGTATTGGATGCAGATTGTTCGCCCGATTACAGTCAAAATCCAAAATATTCATTCTCGCGCTGTCCGGACGGAACGGGAAATTTCGGACTTGCAGCGCCATCGTGCAATGCAGCAAATCCGGCAACACCGGCAGGAAATATCGAAACAAATTAAAATTGAAGACAGATTATACTTTGTTCGGGGAAAAATGTGAGATTAAAAAATGAAAAAAAACTTTCGGACTGCTTCACTCTGTAATTTTACAATAACAACAGGGATTAAGATCTAATTGCGAAGACATTAGCCTGAAGCAATCCGGAATATCAACATCTCACAAAATAATACCGGACAAAGTATAATCTGTAATCATTAATCATAAAATAATTATAAATAAAACATATATTATGGCAAAAGAAGAATTAAAAATAGGAGAAATTTCAAAACCGCGCTTTGAATATCGCACATTCGGGCGCTGTTTTAAAAAACAGGCAGAACGCATGGCGCGTTTGTCGGTACCGGTACCCGAAAAAGTATGGGAACGCAAATCGGTGGAAACATACATCGTAAGCCGTACAAACAATGTAAACAACACTAAAATCCGCGATGGCAAAATGGATATCAAAACATTTATTCAAAACATAGATGGTTTTGAACAGTGGAATCCGCTGATGAAAGGAGCATTTCCGATAAGCGCCGAAGTATTGAAAACGCAGGTATTTCCGGCATTTATGGTTGATAATTTGCCCGCGCTCGAAAAAGAAACATACACAGTCGAAGAGTTTTTGGAAATCGTTAAAAAACATCCCGATTTACAGGCTGTAACAGTAGAAAAGATTAGATACGGATACATGGTCAACGACACAATTTGCGAAACAGGCGATGTGTATATAAACGGAGCAAAGATTGTAACAATAAATTCGGAATCAACCGAAATTGAAGATTTGAAAAAAACCGTACGCGACGTTGGTTTGGAAGGTTTTGAAAACATAAATTACCTTCAAGCAATAAAACGCGTAACAGGACTGATTGATAAACCGCTGTAAACTTTCGACATCAGTGCAAAGAGAAGCAACGATGAATAAACAAATTAACAAATGATAGGCTTATTCAACGACAGTTTTCCTCCCATAATGGATGGCGTGGCATTGACAGTACAGAATTATGCATATTGGATGCATCGTAAAAATCAACAGGTTTGTGTTGTTACCGTCAAAACTCCGCATTATACCGATAATACCGACTATCCTGTGTACCGATATGCATCGCTTCCTTTATGGAGTCGCAAACCTTATCGCTACGGAATACCGCATTTAGACGGTCGGGTTCTTCGACAAATAAAAGAAATTCCATTTTCAATCATACATGTTCACTGTCCGTTTTCGTCGGCGCAACTGGCATTAGAAATTGCCCGGCAACAGAAAATTCCACTTGTGGCTACTTTCCATTCCAAATATAAAGACGATTTTGAACGCGCCATACACAACAAAAAGATTGCAGAATGGATGACAAAAAAAATAATTACATTCTACGAAAAAGCCGATGAAGTGTGGATTCCGCAAGCATCGGTAGAAGATACCATACGTCAATATGGATATAAAGGCGAAGTAAGAGTGATGGATAACGGCTGTGATTTTGTTGCCGCCGAACAGGACATAGAACTGTTCAAACGACAGGCGCGGGCAAATATGCAAATCCCCGATGACATGCCTGTATTTCTTTTCGTAGGACAACACATTTGGGAAAAAAATACACGTCTCATCATCGAATCGCTGGCAATTATGAAAGACAAGCGGTTTATTATGTTTTTTATCGGCACAGGATATGCCGAACGCGAAATGAGTACAATGGTTATGCAGTACGGATTATCGTCAAAAGTCAGGTTTATGGGCTTAATATCCGACCGCAAACTGTTAAAAAATTATTATGCAATAGCCGACCTTTTTCTTTTTCCATCACTGTACGATAACGCTCCTCTGGTTGTACGCGAAGCAAGCGCAATGCATACTCCTGCGCTTATGACAGTAGATTCTACGGCATCAAAAATACTTATTGACAATTATAACGGGTTTCTCACCGAAAATTCAAGCGAAAAGATGGCTGCACGCATTTGCGAACTTATACGATTGCCTCAAAATATTAAGCAGGCAGGCAAAAACGCCGCACTAACCATTGCGCGCTCGTGGGAAAATATAACCGAAGAAGTTTTACAGAGATATAATCAACTGTTAGAAAAATATGCAGCAAACACCTCAAATACCAGCATTTAAACCTTTCAAACGATACTGGATATATATTCCTGTAATATTGGGAACAACAGTAGTTATCTGGTTGTTTTTATGCGAATTTGACATGTCGGTATTTTTTAACTTTGATTTCACGTTTGCGAGCATATTTTTCATTATACTTGCATTTCTACTGATTCTTATGCGCGATTTTGCGCTTATGTGGCGTTTCAGACTGCTGTCTGGCAATATGATTTCATGGAAACAGTCTTTTGCTGTAAATATACTTGCTGAATTTACATCAGCCATCACTCCTACGGCAGTCGGCGGCTCGACTATGGTTGCTTTCTTCCTGACAAAAGAAGGCATAGAAGCAGGCCGAAGCGCTACAATAATGCTGGTAAGCCTGCTGCTGGATGAATTGTTTTTTGTAGTAATATGCCCGCTCTTAGTTATATTGATTCCTGTTAAAGATATTTTTCCTCCATTCACAGGAATGAACCTTGCAGGATACATTTTTATTATTCTTTATGCCATACATTTAATTTGGGCTGTCTTGCTATATACAGGCATTTTTATACGTCCTCAACTTGTACAAAAAATATTACTGCTGATTTTCAAACTTCCTTTCCTGAAACGATGGAAACCAAAGATAGAAACAATAACGCACAATATTATACAGGCATCGCGCGATATAGGACACTGCTCATTTGCTTTCTGGTTCAAAGCCGCACTATTGACTGCAATCACATGGACGGTAAGATTTTTAGTTGTTAATGCAATATTTCTGGCTTTTGTGCCTGTTTATAATCATTTTACTATCTTTGCCCGACAGATAATAATATGGATATTTACTGCAATAATACCAACGCCCGGCGGCAGCGGCATGAGCGAATGGATGTTCAAAGAATATTACAGTGATATTTTTACTTCGGGCAGCATTGTTTTGCTTGTAGCAGTTATTTGGCGCATAATCACCTGTTATTTTTATCTGATACTTGGCATGACGATTATTCCTAACTGGCTGAACGAAGCATTTGCAAAACGAAAAAAACGAATATTTAATAAATAATAATGATTAACGAAATCGAATAATAACGCATCATTACAAAACGAAGCAACAATGAATTAACAAATTAACAAAAAAAATAAAAAATTATGGGACAGGAAACAGAAAGAAAATTTTTGGTAAAAGGCGATTTTCGTTCTTTTATATTCAAATCAACACGCATTGTGCAGGGCTATTTGTCGTCGGCGCCCGAACGCACGGTACGCATAAGAATCAAAGGCGACAAAGGATTTCTGACAATCAAGGGAATAGGTAATGATACAGGCGCTTCGCGTTTTGAATTTGAGAAAGAAATCACAGTAGAAGAAGCGGGCGAATTACTTAAAATTTGCGAACCCGGCGTTATCGACAAAGTGCGCCATTTGGTTAAAGCCGAACCATATACTTATGAAATAGACGAATTTCATGGCGAAAACGAAGGCTTAATCGTTGCCGAAATCGAATTGCCGGACGAAAACGCCATCTTCTACAAACCCGAATGGCTTGGCGCCGAAGTTACAGGCGACAAACGTTATTACAACTCGATGCTAATGAAAAATCCTTTTACAAAATGGTAAAAATAAGAAAAGGCATATTTTTCTGCATGCCTTTTTTCCTTTTGCTGCTTCAAAGTTGCCTGCAAGACGAGCCGCCATACAGTTCCGACAGCGCTGAAGATGAAGTTGAATATAAAGTTTTTGATACTCCCGTATCGGAATTGTCGGGATTGTGTTTCACAAAAGACCATTCTTCATTGCTGGCAGTAAGCGATGGTGGAAAAATTTTTGAAATAGCATTGAATGGAACAAAAATCAGGCAGTTGCCATACACAGGCAATAATGATTTTGAAGGCATTACGATGAATAATGAAACGGGCGAAATTTTTCTTGCCGACGAAACAGAAATGACGGTTTACAAACTGTCGGCGAATGAAACTGCCATTACTGAAGTAGTGAAAATTAATATTCCTGATGGAATTTCAAATAAAGGAATTGAAGGCATCGCTTACCATAACGATTTACTGTATATTGTAAATCAAGAAGAACCGACACGCATGTTTGTCTATGCAATATCAATAGGCGCAATAAATTCAATTGATATTTCTTTTGCCCAGTTTTTGTCGGATATTTGCTATGATTCGTCTGACAATACGCTATGGATAGCCGACAGCAGAAGCAAAAAGATTTTTCACTGCAAATTGAATGGCGATTTAATAAGTTATCAATCAATAGATTATATTGCAAAAAGCGAGGCGCTTGCCCTTAGTCGCCATGAAGGTTATATGTGGATTGGCTGCGATACTTCCGGAAAATTATATAAAGTAAAAATTATG
This sequence comes from Prevotellaceae bacterium, assembly GCA_031277925.1. GTDB lineage: Bacteria > Bacteroidota > Bacteroidia > Bacteroidales > UBA932 > JAIRKV01. The sequence continues at coordinate 9,694 of JAITLJ010000102.1, forward strand.
ATACCGTAGAAAATCAAAAATATCATTATTTACACAACATTTAAATATTTTCGTTAATTTATAATGAAACCGAAAAAATAAAATATGACACAAACAACAAATAAAGATCCGCTCGATATGAATAATTACCGTATCGAGCAACTGCCAAATCGTCCTAAAAGCCGTTTTGAACGATGGATGGCATACGCAGGAGCGCCGCTTTCAATCGTTGTATTTGTGCTTTTGTACAAATGTATTGATATTCCGTTTTTAAACAATATAAATACAGAAAATCTTACCGGAGATGCGCTCAAACGATTTAATGATACAGGAATTGCAGAATTTTGTCGCATCAATTATGCCATGCTTGCTATATTTGCAGCATCGGTTATATTATGGATTACCGAAGCAATACCGAACTATCTTACATCTTTGCTTGTTATCGCAGCTATTGTGCTAACCGGAATTACAAGCGAAAAAACAGCATACGCACAATTGGGACATCCCGTAATGTGGTTAAACATTTTGTCGTTTGTGCTGGCGAGCATGCTGGTAAAAACTCAGGTTGCAAAACGCTTTGCCTTGTGGTTTGTTGTTCATTTCGGAAAAAATGCCACACGGATATTCATCAGTTTCATTGTAATCAATATTGTTTTGTCTGCATTCATTTCAGCCACAACAGCCAAAGCGGCAATTTTACTTCCTGTTTTTATGGTAATTGCAGCAATATACGGAGCCACAGGCGGTAATAACAAAAATAACTTCGGACGCAATATCGTGTTGCAAAATCTTTTTCAGATAAACATAGGAGCAAGCGGTTTTATGACAGGCTCGGGCGCCAACCTGCTGGCTGTGTCAATTATTATGGGAGCAGGCGTAACATTTGGCTATCAGGAATGGTTTGTCGCCGCATTTCCTTTGTGCCTGCTTATAATTATTATCGGATGGACAGTTGGAACAAAAATCATATTTCCATTGAAAAAAGAAGAACGCTTACCTCAAATCGAAGGCGGAATGCTGCGCCTGAAAGAAGAACTGCACAAAATGGGTAGCATGAAAATCAGTGAATATAAGGCAATTGCTATTTTTGTTGGCGTACTGTTTATGTGGGCAACCAAAGGCTATCTGCACAACATAAGCGAAACCACTGTCGCTTTTATGGGCGCTGTCCTTGCTCTTATTCCTTTTGGTATAGGCATTGTAAAATGGAACGATATTGATATTCCATGGCACTTGATGATTTTTTCGGCAGGCGCCTATACGCTCGGCGCCGGACTGGATGCAACAAATATTGCCGGAACCATGGTCGATTCGGCATTCAACTCATTAGGCATTTCCAACGATACTCCATTTTGGATATTATACCTTATGCTTACGGGAGCAATGCTTTTCAGCGCAATCTTATTTCAATCAAAAACGATGAGAGCCTTGATTTTTATTCCAATAGCAATAGGAGTCGCCCAAAAATTCGGCTATCCGGTAATGAGCCTTGCATTCCCTGTCGCTCTGCTTATCGAACATGTATATGTTTTGCCGTTCAACAGCAAGCCTGCCGCCCTGCTTTACACAACCGACCAGTACAGCTGGGCGGATACTTTCAAATTCGGAATTACGATGATGATTATTTCATGGATTATAATGTTTGTCTGGGGCAAAACCGTATTACAATGGCTTGGATATGTTCCCGACGGACTGTTTTAATATTAACATTTAAAAATTAAAAAAATGGAAAACTTTTTACACATTCCCGACAATTATATTCAACTTTTTTTAGTTGTAATATTTTCATTAATAATAGGATTATCTCAGCGAAAACTGCAATTGAAAAGCGATGAAAAAGAACCCTTTTTTGGTTCCGACCGCACATTTACACTCATAGGAATATTGAGCTACATACTTTACATTATCGACCCCGAAACAAAAATTTTCTGGGGCTGCGGCGGCGCCGGATTACTGGTATTACTTGGACTTAATTATTATTTCAAACTGTATCATCTGCGCCGATACGGTCTTACTACAATCATTATTGCCTGCATTACATACTGTATTCCGGCATTAATAATGACACAGCCTGTTCAATTCAGTTTACTTGTGCTGGTTGTGGTATTGCTGCTCACCGAAATGAAAGAAACATTTATTTCGGTTGCAGGACGCATGAATAATGACGAATTTTTGACTCTCGCAAAATTTATAATCATTGCAGGTATCATACTGCCTGTACTGCCCGACGAACAGATATATCAGGGAATAAACCTTACGCCGCGCAGCGTATGGCTTGCAACCGTTATCATTTCGGGAATGTCGTATGCAAGTTATCTGTTACAGAAATTTGTATTTCACAATTCGGGCTTGCTGGTTTCGGGTATTCTCGGCGGATTGTACAGCAGTACCGTAACAACAATAGTTTTGTCGCGAAAAAGCAAAAAATCACCCGACAGTTTCCGATATTATTATAGCGGCGCTATTATTACAGCCATAGGAATGATGTTTATCAGAATAGCAATATTGCTGCTCATTTTCAATATGTCGCTATTCAGTCTTTCGTGGTATTTTTTCGTAATAATGACAGCGGTTACAACAACTGTCGGACTGCTGATATATCATTACAATCCGCCTGAACCCGAACAGTTGAAACAAATGGAAAGCATAACAGACGACAGAAATCCGCTGGAGTTCAAAGTTGCGCTGATTTTTGCCGCTTTGTTTGTGCTGTTTACACTAATAATTCATTACACTATCCAAGAATTTGGATATCAAGGATTAAGAACATTGTCATTTGCCGCTGGAATTACAGATATTACTCCATTTATTACAAATTTATTTCAAGGCGATTACATAACATCCGAATCAGTAATAATTTTATCTACATTTATGGCAACACTCAGCAATAATATCGTTAAATTCATCTATTCTTTGTTTTTAGGCGCCAAAACAATACGCAAACCTCTGTCAATTGGATTTGCGGCTGTAACTTCGATTAACCTTATATTGCTGTTTTTTTTGTAAAATGGAAAAATGTGATTTATCTTTGATTTCCTGTTAAAAAATTATACCACAACGTCATCAAACTGTAATTTGTATACATTGAATATCAGTAAAATATCATTATCTTTTAGTCTGTTTTGATACCGTTTTAGTATTATCTTCTTTTGCCTTGATACAAAATTAACAGAAAGAAATAATTGTCCGCAATTTTTAATGCTTTAGCTTTGTCCTTTTTTATTCGTAAGGAGCGACTAAATAATTTAGACAATTTGGAAGTACCGACTAAACAGAAAAAAAATCGCAATGTCAACAAGATAAATATATTGATATTTAGATAATTATAATTTATTTTTATGAAATATTTTATGTATATCCGAATCACATTTAGCAAAAACACAACAGATGCAATTTACGATTATGTGGAAAAATGAGTTCATAGAAATGGGTTTTTAAAACATGTAAATGAGAACCTTTGCAAACATTCCATTTATTGTATTCAGGAAATAAAATTAAATTCATTACGCCAAAATAATATTCCAATTTTGGACAAACTATAAAAATAAAGAAATTTTCACATAAAAACAATATTTCAATGCATAAATCAGGTATTTAACAATAATATAAAATAAAAAGACAATATTAAATGTTATTTTCTTATATATTTATGCGTATTAATTCGTTTTTATTAATTTTTAACCAAAATATTAATGCTGGTTTTGTAATATTTTTTTAATTTTGTCGAATTAAAAATTTGTTATGTCAGTAAAATTAGGAACAACAGCACAAAGCGAAGTTATTGTTGATATTGATAATACGGCAATAAACATTGGTTCAGGCAGTTTGCCTGTTTTTTCAACGCCATCTCTTGTTGCGCTCATGGAAAATGCAGCGGTAAAATGTCTTAACGGTTTTTTTGATGAAAGCCTTACTACTGTTGGAATTGCATTAAATATAGAACATTTGAAGGCTTCGAGTGTTGGCGAAAAAATTATTGCAAAGGCAACACTCGTTAATATCTGTAACAGAGAACTTTTATTTGACGTTGAAGCATACGATAGCAAGGGTATGATAGGGCGAGGTTCGCACAAGCGATTTGTGATTAATAAGGAAAATTTCATGAGGAAATTAAAATAAAAAAACTAAAAATATTACAGATTAATGTTAATGTAATAAATGTATTAGTATATTTACAATTTAAAAAAATATTTTGGAAATGATAAAATTATTAGAATTACAGTTTAACCCGATTGAAGAAAATACATATCTTGTTTATGACGAAACATGCGAATGTATTATAATAGATGCCGGTTGCAGTAATGCGCATGAAAATAAAATTTTACAAAATGCGATTATTAGTAACAATTTGAAACCCACGAAATTGATTTGTACTCATGGGCACTTTGATCATATAATGGGAAACCGTTTTGTATGCGAAACTTTCAAAATTGAAGCATATGCGCACAAAGAAGAGCTAAGTAATTTTGAACGAGCCTCATCTTACAGTTCTTATTTTGGAATTGAGGTTGTGCCGCCGCCAATACCGCATAATTTTTTGTGCGATGGCGACGAAATAAAATTTGGAGTCAGTTCATTTAAAGTAATTTTTACTCCCGGACACACTCGCGGCGGAATATGTCTATACAGCGCAGATGCAAAACTGCTGATCAGCGGCGACACGCTTTTTGCCGGCAGCATAGGACGTACCGATTTGCCCGGCGGCGATTATGACATGCTGATAAACAGCATTAAAAAACTTATGCTGCTGCCCGAAAATACCAGAGTATTGTGCGGTCATGGACCAAAAACTACAATAGGCTACGAGAAACTGACCAATCCGTTTATTCCCGATGTTCCATGATAGTTTACAAATATATTCTGTGTATTTGCCAAGAATTAAATAATGTTGAAAAGCCATGAAAAAAGCATTTATATTTTTGATATACTTGATTTTTGCCCTGTTGACATTAACAGTTTACATTAAAAATAAAAACAGCGAAAAAAATATTTCGACACTAATGCCGACTGCAAATGGCAACAATGAACAACAAGGTAATCCCATTAATACTAATTCGCAGAATATAAAAGTTATACATGCTCCTGAATCGGCATTTTTTGCAGGCGAAGAACTGCCTTTGTCTTATTCGGATGTGCGCGAATCGCTTGAGCGCGAACTGAATCAAATAACGTACAGCCACAGCGCAACGTTGTTAACAATCAGATTGTCAGGGCGTTATTTTGGAACAATTGATTCGATATTAAAAAAGCACGGATTGCCTGATGATTTTAAATATCTGTGCGTAGCCGAAAGCAATTTACAAAACGCAATTTCTCCGGCAAAGGCTGTAGGATTCTGGCAATTTTTATCTGATGTTGCTGAATATTACGGACTTGAAGTAAATGACGAAGTTGACGAAAGATACAACATCGAAAAATCGACTGTTGCCGCATGCAAGTATTTAAAAGACGCATATCAGAAATATCATAACTGGCAGCTTGCTGCTGCATCCTATAACATGGGAATGACAAATTTGAATAAAGTCATCGAAAACCAGCAAATGCATAACTACTGCGACCTGATATTGAATACCGAAACCGGTCGTTACCTTTACAGAATAGTTGCATATAAAATTATACTTTCCAATCCTGAATTGTACGGATTTCATATTGCTGACAATGAAAAATTTAAACCATTCAAATTTTATGAAATTGCTGTAAATTACCCGATAATGAACCTTGCAGAGTTTGCCAAAAAACATAACACAAATTATAAAATAATTAAAATCCTGAACCCATGGTTGCGCAAAAACCAACTCACAAACAGGGCAAAAAAAACGTATAAAATAAAAATTCCTGCTGAAAATTTTAGAATTGCAGAATAAAATACTAATTAATAATATGTTATGACCATTTACTTGAATATAAAGTTTAAATAAAATAAAAAAAAGAATAAAAAATAAATTTTTAGTATATGAAAAATCAAATTATACTCTCATTTTTTATGTTTTTGACCTTATACGGTTGTACAAAAACAGCGGAAGAAAAAATAAAACAGACTGTTTTATCTCAAATCGACAGATACCCAAAATCAACATTACAAGATATTTACAAGAACTTTTATCAGGATTATTTTGGAGCAGAACACGCTATTCCGAACAAAAAGGCTGTTGAAGATTATTTAATGCATGAATTATCTGAAATACACGAGTTTAATCATGATACAATTATAGAAATCACAGGCTGGCGGCACAATTTTGTACGCGTTCCGTTGGCGCTGGTAAAAAACGGCAAAATTCCGGCAGACGAATTGTTGCAGGCTTTTATTGAAAGCGCCTCAAAAATCGACAGCGTTACTGCCGATAAATGGATTGTTGAATGGAACAATATTGTGAAAACCGTTGAAAAAATGCATCTTAACATTGTCGGCTTTGATAACGACAAGGCAAAAATATCTGAATTGTTAAAGCAAAATCCAAAAACGGCATTACATCACAGCGAAATTTTTAATAAAACCTACCATCCTCATTACCGAATTGTTGAAAAGACAATCTATAAAAAACGATTGGAAAAATTTGTAAAATGAATTTTCACTAAACACAGGTATTGTATGAATATTATCAATTTGTAAATGAGGCGAATAACAGGTATTTATTTTTTGCTTTTTCTAATAATTCACTGTCTGTTTTTAGTTTGTCGTCGAATAGCAGCGGTTTAATTTCCACCCTTTTTTTGCTAATGACTTTATTCCACGTTCCTGCTATTTTGCCGTTATACATTAATACCGGGCGAAATATTCCGTTTTTTGTGAAAGCGCGGGATTGATATTGTGGCTCAATTACTGAATCTCGGTTTTTATAACTGATAATATATTCGTCGAATGAAGGCAAAAAGCATGCGCATTCCAAAAAATCAGATTTTGAGCCAAATAACTGATGTATAAAAAAGGTTGTTGCTGACTTTTTTTCTTTAATTAATTCATTGTCAATCAAATTAATTGCATGCATACAATTTGCAACAGATAATCCTGACCACCAATTAAAATCCTGCAAACTTGCAGGCGAATGACTCTTGAAATATCTCGTTGCCAGTTTGGCAAGCGCTTCATCTTTATTTAATTTTTTTGTTGGCTCAACTCTTTCATCTATAAGCGCGTATGTTTGTTGTCGTTCTTTATCCATTCCACTGCATACAATTCCTTCGATTTCGGCGCGGTACATAAATCTAACCATTCGCGATCTGCCTGTTATTATGCCCGATTTGTTCAGATTATCGGCAATTTCGTGTCGGGTAAGATGATTGTTGCCTTCAAGCATTTGGGCAATAAGATCATTTGATTGTGAATACAGTTTTTCGCTTATTTCCAGATACTTATCGCTTGACGAACTTGCCGTTTTTAATTTTTCTCTGCACAGGTTGAGCATCCATCGAATATCTTCGGCTACAACAAGATGCCATGTTGGGCGCATAATATGCGTTCGTAAAATTTCGCCTTTGTTCAAAGCGATTTCTACGTCTGCGACTGTAGTCGATTTGAGCCGAACGCCGATTGCCCATTTGCACATGTTATAATTTTGCGCCTGAATTGCGCCCATCCACGCAACCAGATCTTTGGCTTTATCGAATGTCGGATTTGCCAATTGCTGACTTATTGCACGTATTGTATGTGTCATAAAATAAAGATTATTAAATATTTGGCAAAGGTAATAATTTTTTTTTGAATGTTGCGACAAATTTGCATGAAATTTTAGGCTGAGATATAGACGAAATTATATGGAATGTGTTCGAAGATTTCAATTGTACTAAAATTAAATTACTGATTTTTAATGTAATACCCAAACGGTATCAAAACAGACTAAAATATAATGGTATTTTGCTGATATTCAATTTATATAAATTACAGTTTGATGGCGGGTTGGTATAATAAATCGCGAGTAATTATAAATTTTTATTGGACTTTATATAATCTGCCAATTATTTTAACACATAATGAATAATCGTTAATGCTAATTTCTAAAAATGTATTCATTTTCAGTGAAAATAGCGGGATTACTGTTAGGAAAAAATGACATGGTGCGATTTTTTACGGATTAATTTTTACCAGAACCTTTTGTTTTCATTTTAAAAAATATACCTTATTTTATTCTGTTATTTATTTTTCATACAAATATTTAAATATATTACAATTTTTATAAAATTTCCATAAACATCGAGAGACAATCTTCTATGGTTTTTACATTTTGAACGGTAAGCGAAAGTTTTTTATTGTGTTCTTTTATTTTGAATTTTTTAGGATGTAACTGTATATGCTGAATAATCTCCACGAATCGCTGCGTTTTGTAATAGGCGTTCATCTGATTGGAAATAAAATAAGCGATCATCATTTGATTTCTCAGTATTATTCGTTCAAAACCAAGTTTTATCGCTATGCTTCGCAAACGAACTATGTTAAATAAATTTTCGGTTGGCAAAGGAATTTCGCCGAATCGGTCAACCATTTTTTCACGAAATTCGGTCAGGTCGTTTTCACTGTCAATATTGTTCAAATCTTTATATAATTTGATTTTTTCGGATGTGTTGCTTACATATTCATCGGGCAGGTTTGCGTCAATATCGGTATCAATATAGCAATCTGAAATGAATTTAAAGTCGGCGTTTATCGGTTGTGTTTGTTTATTTGTCTGTTCCAAAGCCGTATCAAATTTTAATTCGGCAAGCGCTTCATTCAAAATTCGTTGATATGTTTCAAAACCGATGTCGGCAATAAATCCGCTTTGTTCGCCGCCGAGCAAATTTCCTGCTCCGCGGATGTCCAAATCCTGCATCGAAATATTGAATCCCGAACCTAAATCCGAAAATTCTTCAATGGCTTTCAGTCGGCGGCGCGCTTCGGTTGTAAGTGATATGAGCGGCGGTGCAAGCAAATAGCAAAACGCTTTTTTATTTGAGCGTCCTACGCGTCCGCGCAACTGATGCAAATCGCTTAAACCGAAATTCTGTGCATTGTCGATAATAATGGTATTTGCATTGGGAATATCAAGTCCCGATTCGATTATTGTTGTTGTAAGCAAAATATCGTATTTGCCATCTATAAATCCTAACATTATTTCTTCAAGTTTTTTTGATTCCAGCCTTCCGTGCGCTATTGCCAGTTTTGTTTCAGGGCAAAGTTTAGCAATCATTTCGGCTATTCGGTTTATGTCATCTATGCGATTGTGAACGAAAAAAACCTGTCCGTTTCGTTCGAGTTCGTAATTTATTGCATCTTTTATTGTTTCGCTGTTGAACGTATGCACTTCTGTAACAATAGGATGTCTATTTGGCGGTGGCGTATTGATAATCGACAGGTCGCGCGCTCCCATTAGCGAAAATTGCAAAGTGCGTGGAATTGGAGTTGCCGTCATCGTCAATGTGTCGATGTTCGTTTTGAGCTGGCGAAGTTTTTCTTTTGCTCCTACGCCAAATTTTTGTTCTTCATCAATAATAAGCAGGCCTAAATTTTTGAATTTTATGTTTTTACCAAGCAATTTATGCGTTCCTATGATAATGTCGATATTTCCGTTTTCGATATTTTTCAGTGTTTCGGTTTGCTGTTTTGCTGTTTTCAATCGGTTTAAGAAGTCTGTTTTTACAGGAAAATCCTGCAGTCGCTCGCCAAAAGTTTTATGATGTTGCAGCGCCAGTATTGTTGTCGGAACAAGTATTGCCGTTTGTTTTCCATCTACGGCGGCTTTGAAAGCGGCGCGAACAGCGATTTCTGTTTTTCCGAAACCTACATCTCCGCAAATCAGCCTGTCCATTGGACTTGACGATTCCATATCTGTTTTCACTGCATTCGATGCTTTCAACTGGTCGGGCGTGTCTTCGTAAACAAAAGATGCTTCAAGTTCGTGCTGCAAATACGAATCGGCGCTAAAAGCAAATCCTTTTGCCGCTTTGCGTTCGGCATACAATAAAATCAGTTTGTGAGCTATATCTTTGATTTTCTTTTTTGTATGCTGTTTTAAGCGTTGCCAGTCGCCATTGCCGAGTTTGTATATTTTCGGCGGTTCGCTGTCTTTACTTTTGAATTTGGAAATTCGATGCAATCCGTGAATATTCACAAAAAGCACATCGTTGTCGCGATAAACAAGTTTTATGGTTTCGTGTATTTTTCCGTTTATTTCCTGTTTTACAAGTCCGCCGAAAATTCCTACGCCGTGGTCGATATGAACAATATAGTCGCCAATTTGCAGTTTGTTTAATTCCTGTATATTCAAAAATTCGCCTTTATCAAGCAATCCGTGAATTTTGAAACGATGATAGCGCTGAAATATTTGATGGTCTGTATAATATGAAATTTTTGAAATGTGATCGACAAAACCTTCGTGAATTGAAATATTTACGCTGCCGAACGAAAGGTTTTTTTGTTTATCGTTTGATTCAAAAATTTGCTGCAATCTTTCGTTTTGAACAGCATTGTCGAACAGAATAACAGTGTTATAACTGTTTTCCTGATTTTCTTTTATATTTTTGAAAAGCAAATCAAAATTTTTATTGAAATTGGGCTGAGGCGATGTTTTAAATTCAATTTTAACAGTATTTCTTAATCTTTTTATTTGTGAAAATGAAAGTATTTGGAATCTTTCTGTTTGTTTCACAAAAGTGTCTTTTGATATAAAATTTTGATTGTTTATTCTGTTTATTTCATCTGTTTTTTCGCCGCAAAAATCGTAGTCATCAAACCAGAAGCATGCCGAATTGTCAATAAAATCGAATATTGCACAATCTTTTGCGTTTTGTTCAAGATTTGATATTATTTCTATTTCGTCCATATTTTCAATCGAAAGTTGAGTATCGAGGTCGAAAATACGAACAGATTCAATTTCATCTCCAAAGAAATCAATACGATAGGGTTTATTTGCCGAATATGAAAAAACATCCAGAATACTTCCGCGCACCGAATACTGTCCGGGTTCGAAAACAAAATCGGTTCGTTCAAACTCGTACGATACAAGCATTTCAACAACAAAATCCAAGCCGGGCTTATCGTGTTTTCTGATTGTTAAAGTATTTTTATCGAGCGCATTGGGCGAAACAACTTTTTCGGTCAATCCTTCGGGACAGGTTACCAGACAGATATTTTTCTGTTTGCCGTCTTTAAGCAGATTCAAACACTTTGTTCGTTGCACAACGTTTGATATTTCAACGGTTTCGTCCTGCACGTTGCGCTTAAACGATGATGGAAAAAACAGAATATTTTCGTTATGAGTAAGATTGTATAAGTCGTTGTAAAAGTACGCCGCCGCTTCTTTTTCGGCTAAAACAAAAATATTCATATTTGCATTTTGTTCAAACAGGCAGGCAGCCAGAACCGATTTGGCAGAGCCAGCCAAACCTTTCAGCACAACAGAATTTCGCTCGCCGGATTTAATTTCGGAAAGTAAGGTTTTATAACCATCTTGATTTACAAAGTTATGTATCAACTTTTCCACAATTTTCTTTTTTTTCAGATTTATACATTCGTACCTGACCTGAAAAATTTCATATTATTTTTTATAATTTTAAAAGGCAAAGGTATAAAAATATCAAATAAACTTATGAAAGAGTTTAAAATCAAACCGTGTATGATTGAAGCTTGTACATCTGTGTTCAAAAATAATATCAGATATAAATACAAATATTGCATTTTGTTTATAATTTGTTGTTAATAAATGATTTTTACTGTTGCCAATTTGATTTTTTACAAATTTTATATATAAATTTATAAAAAAAACTGCCTTTTTGAGGCAGCTTTTCAATTTGAATTTTCAAACACTTAACTTATGCATTGATTTATTTTTCTGTCGGATTTATTGATTTCCAAACTATTGCCGACAATGCTGCTCCTGCAAACGGAGCGACTATAAACAACCATAATTGACAAAGCGCTTTACAAGAGCCGTTAATCGCTTCGAAAATTGCAGGCGCTATGCTGCGAGCCGGATTAACGGATGTTCCTGTAATTGGAATACAGACGATATGAACCAAAATTAAGGCAAGACCTATTGCCAAACCGGCAAATGCGCCTGCTCCTTTTTTGTTGTCGGTTGTTCCAAGTACAACCAGTACAAAAACAAATGTAAATACAAGTTCGGCAATAAATGCCTGAACAAGTTGACCATCCGCAAATGCATTTGCTCCTGTGCCTGTTCCGACAGGATTGTAAACTTTTACCAGAATAAAGAGAATCAGCGAACCGATTATTGCTCCGACAGTTTGAAAAATCATATACATTCCTGCATCTTTTCTGTTAATTCTGCCCGAAAAAAGGCATCCCAAAGTTATTGCAGGATTGATATGGCAGCCGGAAATTCCTCCGATTGTATATGCCATTGCAACAACCGACAAACCAAATGCACAGGCAACTGTTAACACCCAGGCTGCTCCTGTGCCGTCGTTAAAGATTGCGCTTCCGCAACCCATTAAAACCAAAACCATTGTGCCGACTGCTTCGGCAAGATATTTTTTCATTTTTTTACTTTTTAATGTTTATAATTGAAAATATTAATATCGAACGCAAAAATACAAAATAATTATTTAATATTCTTCCTGTTAAATTAATTTTAACAATAATCATTGGTGCGGTAAAAAAATATGAAAAAATAAAATCATAAACTGTCAGTTCGATAATAGAACAATAAAGCGACTGCAATTGCTTGCTGCATGTATTTTGTTCATATACAATGTTGAACGATAATTTCATTTTTTCTGAAATTATCACTGTTGTTAATATATGTTAATACTAAAACGCTATCAAACTGTAATTTATATAAATTGAATATCAGCAAAATACCATTATTTTTTAGTCTGTTTTGATACTGTTTTGGTATTGCATTGTATTTTTTTATTCGTAAGGAGCAACTATTTAATAATATGCTTCTGCATCAATTTTGATTTTGTTAATATCAACGTTCATTTTCATTATTCGTTGTTTTGCTGTATTATTGTAACACAAATAAAATTAATTTTTGTCATCTGTATTTTCGTCTTCGTATTCCTGTTCGATTTCGACAGCGTTGCCAAGCAATGTTACAGTTTGTTCCTGTGGAAGTTCCTGCACTGTTCGCAGTTTGCGTTCAATAGATCTTGAACGGGCTCCGGCTTTTTCGATAACATTTGCGGCTTCCTGCAATTTTTTTTGTGTTTTTCCCAAAATAGCGCCAAAATTGCCAAATTCGGTTTTCACAGCGCCAAGAATTTCCCACACTTCGCTCGAGCGTTTTTCTATAGCCAAAGTGCGAAATCCCATTTGAAGGCTGTTCAAAAATGCGACCAAATTAGTTGGTCCAACAATTATTACGCGATAATTTTGTTGCAAAGTTTCACAAAAGCCCGGTCGGCGTAAAATTTCGGCATACAAGCCTTCGGTCGGAACGAACAAAATAGCAAAATCGGTAGTTTTCGGCGGTTTGATGTATTTGTCGCAAATGTCTTTTGCGCAGGATTTTACTGAATTTTCGAACTGTTTTCGCAAATAATCAACCATTTCCGTATTGTTGTCGTAGGCATCTGTCAATCGCTGATAATCTTCGATTGGGAATTTGGAATCTATCGGCAGAAGAAGCGGCTCGCCGTCGTTGCTTTTTCCCGGCAGTTTAATCGAATATTCCACAACTTTGCTGTCGTCGCCCGGATGGTCGTTTTTGACATATTGTTCGGGCGACAAAACCTGTTCCAAAATTGCGCCAAGTTGCACTTCGCCAAATGTTCCGCGCGTTTTTACGTTTGTCAATACTTTTTTAAGATCGCCTACGCCTGTGGCAAGAGTTTGCATTTCGCCAAGTCCTTTGTGTACGGCTTCAAGGCGTTCGTTTATCAGTTTGAACGATTCGTTGAATCGCTTTTCTACGCTTTCCTGCAATTTTTCATCTACGGTTTTGCGCATTTCTTCCAATTTTTTGTTATTGTCATTCTGAATATTTGTCAGTTTTCCTTCAACTGTTTCTCTGATTTCCTTTAATTTGGCTTCCGTTTCTTTTTTGACGGCATCCTGACGATTTGTCAAGTCGTCGAATTTTTGTTTTTGCAGGTCGTTGAAATCTTTGACGTTCAGAGTGAATTTATCTTCAAAAGATTTGAGCGAACTGCTTTGTTCGGCGCGGTTATCTTTCGCCGATTTTTCGAGTTGTTCCTGCAGATTTTTTGTTTTTTCATCAAAAATCTTAACCAGATTGTTCAGTTGCTGTGAAAATATATCAAACTGATTTTTTTGAGCATTGGAAAGGTCGGTTATGGCTTTTGTCAAGTTATCGCTCAACAGTTTAAACGAATTGCTGAGTTCTTCGCGATTATCTTTAAAATCTTTACGGTTTTCTTCTCTGTTGCGCCCAAATTCTTCGCGAATAAGCGAATCTGTTCGCGACAGATTTTTTTCCATATTAATAAAAAACGATTTTATATCTTCGTTATTATCCCTTGTTTTTTTTGAAGATAACCAAATATTGACAACTGCCGCAATCAACAGTAATCCAAGCAGAATAAGAATAATTGTTTGCATTATAAAAATATTTATTAATCATTGTTTTAATGCTATTTAAATAGTTTTTAAAACAATAGCGCTGTTTTTGCAAATGTAGATGAAATTTTCGACATTATATACAGGCGAATAAAATTTGTTGTGCAAAATTTATAGAAAAAAGATACATATTTTCTTTCCGCAGGAGTTTTTATTTTATTAAAATATTAAAATCCTGTTACAAAATTACATTTAGTTTATTTGTAATGAAAACGTTTTATTTTCTTAATCATCATGTTATTTTTGTAAAACATCTTTGTGTCCGAAATCAAAACACGGAAAAATGGAAAGAATTTATTATCACACTGTTGTATTGTCGGATATTCATTTGGGAACCGCTTTTTCAAAAACAATGGAAGTTGCCGA
>JAITLJ010000194.1 GCA_031277925.1 Prevotellaceae bacterium
ATATACTTAGTCGTTCCTTACCAATAAAAAAAAGACAATGCTAATACATTAAAAATTTCTGTAAGATATTTAGTGCAATGATGAGAAAACGGTCCCGTTAGGGACAAAATGTTGGTAAAACATAATTGCCATTGAGCGTTTCGCGCGAAGTACTGTCGATTATATGAAAAACCGCCGGCAACTCGCGCGACATGTACGCTTCCACTTCGCTTCACAATTTAAAGATTTAAAATTTAAGGATTTAAAGAACAATTATGGCAAAAACGAAATATCTTTGTGCATTACGTGCGGAATTGCCGCAGATGACTTGAAAAACCGCCGGTGCTCCGCACGTATTCTTTGTTGAGGTATAATTTCTACCAACATTTTGTCCCTAACGGGACATCTATTCTTTCTGTTTTTTTTGTGTCAAGACAAAAGAAGATAAAGAAAAAAGTTCGTATTTTGCCGAATTTCTGCTTGTATCTATATAAAACTCGGTATTTTTATTCAATAATTTACACTTATAAATATTAATAATAAACAGTTGCAGTGTTTTTTAAGGAACGACTGTTTAAAACTCTTCCTCACTAAAATTACAATAAAAAACATATTAAACAAAACGAAATCATTAAATTACAAAATCAAAGTTTAGACAAATAAACAAATCGATAATTCAACAATCATTTTTAATCGTTATCTTTGCGCCATCATGTTGTAATATGATTTTTTAACTGAATATATGAAAAAGTTTCTGTTTATATTATTGATATACCTGTTTGTGTCGACCGTGTTTTGCCAGCAGACGGCTGAAAGCGAAACGGCAAAAAAAATGCATGAAATCGGGCTTGTAAATATCAAAACGATTGATAAAACCATTGTTGTTGATTTGAAATATGCAACAGGCGATAATTTTACAGGCAAAAATATGTATGGCGATTTTTGCGAAGCGTATTTGCAGCCCGAAGTTGCAAAAATGCTTGCAAATGCTCAGAAAAAACTGAAAGAAAAACACAAAAACTGGCGTATTGTGATTTACGATGCCGCTCGCCCGCGCAGCGTACAGCAAAAAATGTGGGAAGTTGTGAAAAACAGCAACTGGAAAAACTACGTGGCAAATCCATCGCGCATAAGCATGCACAGTTATGGCGTTGCTGTTGATGTGAGTATTGTAGATGAATATGGCAAAGCCATTGATATGGGTGCAGAATTTGACGAATTTACCGAAAAGTCGCAGCCGCGCTACGAACAAAAATTTTTACATGAAAAAAAACTTACGCAGCAACAGGTGAACAACAGGCTGGTTTTGCGAAATGTCATGAAAAGCGCAGGTTTCAGAGCTATACAAAATGAATGGTGGCATTTTGAAGCGATGACTCGCGAACAGGCAAAACAAAAATACAAACCGATAGACTGATTTAGTAATTTACACTAATTTTTGAAAATGATAACACTGAATTATCCCGAAATACCGGCAGAAAAAAAACTTGTTGCAGCAACAGGTTTCTTTGATGGCGTTCATACAGGACACCAAGCCATTTTGCGCAATATTGCCTGCGAAGCAAAGCGGCAAAATAAAAAATCGTGCGCCGTAACATTCTGGCCTCATCCGCGAATAGTATTGAGCAAAGATGCAGAAACATTAAGACTGCTTACAACTATCGACGAGAAAATGGAAATAATATCCAAGCTCGGAATTAATTATTTTTATCTCATTCCGTTCACGCAAAAATTTTCGTTGCTGTCGCCGAAACAGTTTATCAAAAATATTTTGATGGACAAAATCGATATATCTCAACTTTACATCGGCTATAATCATCATCTTGGACATAATGCCCGTGCAGGTTTTGACGAAATAAAAAAAACAGGCAGAAAATTTAATATTGAAGTTTTTAAAACAGATGAAATCAGTTGCGGGAACAGCAAAATAAGTTCTACCTGCATACGTAAACTGCTTGAAGCCGGCGATATAGAAAATGCAAACATCATGCTTGGTTACAGTTATTGCGTGCAGGGAATTGTTGTGCGCGGCAATCAAATAGGACGAACATTAGGATTTCCTACGGCAAATATTCAGCCCAATGCATATAAAATGATTCCTCAAAACGGCGTTTATGCAGTAAAAGTTAAAATAAAAAATCTTGAATACAATGGAATGTTAAACATAGGCTTGCGACCTACTTTGAATAATACGGAAAAATCGGTTGTCGAAGTTAATATTTTCGATTTCAACGAAGATATTTACGACATTACGATAAGCGTGAAGATTTTGCAAAGAATAAGAGACGAACGTTTTTTTGCTTCGCTCGATTTGTTGAAAAACCAATTACAGCAGGATGAATCTGCTATTCGCAAAATATTTGCAAAAAAGGATAATATTTAAATATAAATCACTATATTTGTTGAAAATAAAATAGAAATAAAATGAAAATTCTTTACAAATCGGTAAAAATATTGTTGGCTGCATTATTCATTTGTTTGATTTTTGATTCGTGTGCAAGCCGTTACAGCCGTAACGGGCGCTACCGTCCCCGTAAAAACAAAAATTGTAATTGTCCTGCATACAGTTACAATACAATGCAAAATACCATAAATTTTTTTTCGTCAATCGAACAAAATAAATTATAATGGATTCAGCAATATCAAAAAAAAACATGCGTAATGTTGTCGTTATCGGCAACGGAAGTTGGGCAACAGCACAAATGTTACTGCTTACACAAAATATTGAAACCGTAAGCTGGTTTATCAGAGATGAAAAAATGATAAATCACATAAAACGATATAAAAGGAATCCGCGCTATTTACAGACAGCAAAATTAGATACATCCAAAATAAAAATGTCGTGCGACATAAATTCGCTTGTATGCGATACCGACATTATAATTATAGCCGTACCATCGGCATTTTGCAAAATTATTCTTGGCGAAATTAAATGCGATATAAGTAAAAAATTCATAGTTTCAACAACCAAAGGCATTATTCCCGACGAAGATCTTACACTGTCGGAATACATGCACGAACAGTTTAATGTTCCGTTTGCGAACATGTGTATAATTTCGGGTCCGTGCCACGCAGAAGAAATAGCGCTGCAACGTTTGTCATATCTTACTTTTGCGAGCAAAAAAACCGAAGCGGCTGAAACAATAGCAAAACTTTATAAAACATCTTACGTGCGCGCCGTCATCAGCGCCGATGTTTATGGAACAGAATACGGAGCAATACTCAAAAATATTTATGCAGTTGGAGTTGGTATTTGTTTAGGATTGGGATACGGCGACAATTTCATTTCTGTTTTCACGGCAAATGCACATCGCGAAATGAAACGTTTTCTCAACGAATCGTATCCGTCGAAGCGAAACACAAGCCGCTCATCGTATCTTGGCGATTTGCTGGTAACATGTTATTCAAAATTCAGCCGCAATCGCACATTCGGAACTCTTATAGGCAAAGGATATTCGCCCGAAGAAGCGATTGTAGAAATGAAAATGATTGCCGAAGGATATTATGCCGCACGCGGAATCTACAAAGTAAACAAACGATTGAATATAAGTATGCCTATTGCAAAGGCAGTTTACAAAATTTTATACACGCGGGCATCGGCAGCCAAACAAATGGAACTTGTAACAGAAGAATTAATGTAAAATTGAACATATTTTGACAATA